>VSNK01000228.1 GCA_009774255.1 Faecalicatena sp. | reverse complement strand
GTATCACTTATTTTTCTACAACTCCTTACGCCGCAATCCCATGAAAATTGTCTGCGGCAATGGGGATTGCTCTTGCGATTTATGCGTTTTCGTACGGATAGCGCAGTAAATGCGCTATCCTGTGCTGAGTAGTTACTAAATTTCAACTGTGCGGCCGGAAACTCGAAAGAGTATCGAACCTGCGCGGCCATTCGCAAAAACCATGCGGCCGCGCAGATGGAATAAATTGTTTACAAGGAGGAAAAAATGAATAAAAAAGCAAACATAGTCATGCAGACAGATTTTGGAAAAGGGATCGCGGTATGTACGATGCATGGGGTCTCCATGCTGGTAGACCCTGAATTAAAAATATTTGACTGTACCCACGATATCCGGAACTTTGACACATATGAGGCATCCGTATCGTTGGATTACATCGTTGATTTCTGGCCGGCCGGAACCGTATTTATATCTGTTGTAGATCCGGGTGTGGGGACAAGCCGGCGCGCCAGCGTGGCAAAATTAAAAAACGGAAGCTATGTGGTAACGCCGGACAATGGTTCATTGACACATGTAAAGGCAAGGATCGGTATAGAGGAAGTCCGCACGATAGACGAGAAGACCAACCGGCTGAAAAATACGGAGAAATGTGATATTTTCCATGGGCGGGATTTGTTCGCGTACTGCGGGGCGAGGCTGGCGTCGGGAGTGATCACCTATGAAGAGGTGGGGCCGTCCTATGCTGTGGATGAGATTATCACACATCCACTCATTCCCTGCAAGGCAGAAGGCGGCAGGATCACAGGGATGATCGCGAACGCGGACTATCATTTCGGCCTGATCTGTTCCAATATCCCGGCCGAGATTTTCGAAAAGGAGCAGATAGGGTACGGTGATTTTGTACATGTAAAGATATGGAAAAAGGGCCAGGACACTCCGGCCTTTGAGAGTGACGTCCCGTTCTGCAGGTCATTCGGCTTTGTGGAGGTTGGGGAACCCTTGTTGATGATCAGCGAATCACTGCATATTCAGGCGGCAATAAACTGTGAAAACATGGCAGAAAAATATGGTATCCGCGCAGGAAGCGACTGGACGATGGAAATTGAAAAGTGTTAAGGAGGATAAAACTTATGAAGCCAGCGATTGTGATGCAGTCAGATTTTGGAACAGATTCCGGATTGGTATCCTGTATGCACGGAATCTGTAAAATCGTGGATCAGGAACTGCAGATATATGACATTACGCATATACTGCCTGCTTTTGATATTGAAGCAGCGTCCTTTTGCCTCCAGTATACGGTTCCGTGCTGGCCGGAGGGGACGGTGTTTGTTTCCGTGGTAGATCCGGGAGTAGGAACCGAGAGGCGGGCCAGCGTCGCGAAATTAAAAAACGGAAGCTATGTCGTGTCGCCGGACAACGGAACATTTACGTATTCATTTTATATGATTGGAATCGAAGAAATCCGGGAGATCGATGAGGCGGTAAACCGATATCCCAAAACGAAAGAGATCAGCGTGTTTCATGGCCGGGACCTGTTTTCCTATTGCGCGGCAAGACTTGCGTCAGGACAGATCACATTTGAAGAGGTGGGGTCGTCCTATCCTTTAGAAGAGATCGTCCTGCACAAAATATATTCATCTGATAAAAAAAGCGGCTGCGTGGAAGGAAGCATCGTCTGGTTTGACCCCTTCGGCAGCGCCGGTACGTCGATAAAAAATGCGGATCTTGCGCAGTGCGGTTTTACAATCGGCGATAAAATGGCAGTAAAAATATATGATAAATCGGAATTAATGTTAGAAGGAATTATCCCATATGAAAAATCGTTCGGATACGTCGAAAAAGGAAAAGAGGTTCTTTTTAACGGCCTTACATCCTTTGCGACAATAGCCATCAATGAAGGCAGCTTTGCGGATCAGCATCACATGGAGAGAGATAAAATCTATCAAATCCGGATAGAAAAAGTCTGACGGGCTGAGTCCCCCGCGGCTGCGGGGGATGCGGTTTTTTAATACTGATCCAGATATTCCTTTGCTCTCCTGATATTGGCAAAGTGATCTCCCGAACCGACATATTCGATCACCAGATATCCGTCATAACCGTCTGCCCTTAGTTCCTTTAAAATATTCGGAAAATCGACCAGTCCCTCCCCATGCGGGGCGGCAGTCATTTTCCGGCCGTCTGCCGTGGAATCTCCGGATTCTGCATACATCATATCCTTTAGGTGGACATGGGATATACGGTCTTTAAAATGCCGGTAATAAGTGAGCGGATCCTCCTTCTGGAGCATGATATTTCCGGTATCATAAATCAGCTTCAATTCTGTTACACCATTTAAGAGTATAGAGGTATCCACGCTGTCGCACAAGAGGGCGGAGAGATTCGGGGTATCCCCCACGGAGACCGTAATTCCGTGCCCGGCGCCGAACCGGGCAATGGGCTTTATGCAGGAGATCAGGGCATTGCGCTTTTGCTGGTTACTGTACTCTTTTGCGTCAGGCTGTGCCATCAGCGCCAGCATCACATTTGATGTTCCTAACTCTATCGCATCCTGCACATGCCCGATGGCTTTTGAAGCAATCTCTCTGGACATTCCGAAATCGACGGCTGCGTACTGAGCCAGATGGATCAGACATGCAGGCTCCAGATGATTTTCCTTTAATGCGGTTTTTACAAAATCCATTCCGAACAGCTTCAATTCAAGAGTTGTGACCTCGACTGCCGGGATCCCCAGTTCTGCTGTCTGCCGCAGCATACTCCGATATTTTTGTTTCACTTTCTTTATGGGAATCCCTTTTTTTAATCCTCCCAGCATTTCAAAAAGCATGGAGATTGTCATTAAACTGTATTTCATATTGGGATGTCCTCTTTCATTTTTTCCTTCATTTCCGCAATCTGCGGATAATATTTTTCAATCGGATACCGTAAAAGGCACAAAATTAATATGACAGCGGACAGGATCGGAACGATAAAGCGCAGGGCGTTGATCGCCGAAGTGACAGCGTGGCTCTGCCCTCCGATATTTCCCGCTTCATAGCCGGTAAGAGAGAGCACGGCCAGGATGATGGTGCTTGTAAAGGCTGAGCCGAATTTGTACGCAAAACCTTTGACCGCGGACAGCGTTCCGTTGAGGCTGAGGCCGTCTTTCAGCTGGATGTAGTCGATCACGTCGTTCAACAAAATTCCCAGAAGCCCCTGCTGCATGGAAGAGACTGCTGCGGCAATAAATGAAAGCACAAACAGCAGCGGGAGATTTTTTCCTGACAGCATCAGAACCGCGTAGCATACGGCGGCCATCGCCTGTGTGACGATCAAAGCCTTTTGTGCGGTCCTGCACAGGCGCATGGCAAAGGGAAGGCCGATCGTCATGGAAACGAGAGCGCCGATGGAGAGGGTGAGCATATACACAGAGATCAGCTCCGGCCGGGCAATATAGTATAAAATATAATAGGTGGACGCCGAGAACATTACGCCATAGCCCAGGCTTCCCATACACCAGACAACGAGAACACCGTAAAGCTCTCTGTGTCCCAAAATGATTTTCAAATCCATGCTTACGGGCCGTTTGGTGACCGGCTGCAGAAATTGCTCCGTAGAACAGCGGTACAGCATCCAGAAGGAAACCATGCCCAGAAGCCCATAGAGGAGCATTAACGGGGCATACCCGCCCAGGACATCAACAAAGTTGGTCGTAAAAGACGAAGCAATGGTAAAGGATACCGCGACACAGGTCGTGCTGAGCATGACCGCAAAATTCCGTTCCTGATTGTCCGTTGTCTGCGCAGGCAGGACGGCTTGCGCGGCCGTGGTGCAGAAGCTCAGCGCAAAGCCGTACAGGGTATAAAAAACGGCCGTATAGACCAGCTTTTGTGTGACATCCAGACCCTTCGGATTGAGGAACAGCAGTATGCTGAAAATCATGTAAAGGAATGGAAAGATCAAAAAGTAAGGCCTGTAGCGGCCAAATCTGGTATTGGTCCTGTCAACGGCAGCCCCGATAAACGGATCCTTCATTGCGTCAAAAAGGGTGACGGCAAACATAAGAATACTCGTGATCCCCGCCGGGATACCAAAGGTATCGGTCAGGAACAATGTAAAATAACTGGCTACGGTAGCCTGGATCAGCATAAAGCCGCCGCCGTTGGACAGGCTGTAGCTGACTGCGAATTGTTTAAAATCAGGCTTTTTCATGAGTAATTCCTCCTTAAAATAAATCTTTCACAAAGTATATCAGAGAAATTACAGTCAAGAAAACAGTGAAAACAGACATCCGAGGACAGAAAAGCAGACAAAAATGTTTCCAGCATAAGAGGATGTCGGGTTTTCCTGCCTCGAATGTCGCTTTTCACAATTCCCAAATTTGAGGCAGGTATGTAAAATAGAACTCACAAAAAACAAGGAGGATATGAAAAATGAAATTAGGATGTGGATTATTTGGACTGGCAGCGGAACTTGGCGGAGACTTTTGGGGAACTATGCAAAAGCTGGCAGATATCGGATTTACCGCGGTAGAACCGTTATATGCATTTAAAGATGACGCGGCACTGTCACCGGACAGCCCTGTTCCTTCATTTGTGAAGACCATTTTGTGGAATGAAGAAAAAGTAAAGGAATATCTGCCACGGCTAAAGGAAATGGGACTCGAGATATCTTCCATGCATGTAGGTTTTCTGTTTGGGGCGCTCGTAGAGTCAGGATGCGAAGAACTGCTTGGCTTCGCGGAAAGAACCGGAATTACCCGTTTTATGACCAGCCTGGAATTTGATACGATGGAAAAAACAGAAGCAGCCATCCGCCTGATGAACAAGGCGAAAGAAATCATGGATGGAACAGGAGTAACACTTGGCTATCATAATCACTATATGGAATTTCTTCCCGCGGATGTTTCCGGCACTTTTATGGATCATTTCCTGAAGAATACGGATGAAAAAATATGCCTGCAGCTGGACGTGGGCTGGCAGATGTACGGCGGGAGTGATGTACTGGCATTTATGAAAAAATATCCGGAACGGATCTGCTCCGTGCATTTGAAGGATTTTATAAAAGGCTTTGCGGAAGTGCCGAAGGATGACGCGTTTGCGGCAATCGGAGACGGCGTGCTTCCGACGGAAGAAGTACTGGAGCTTCTGCCGGGGATCAGCCTCATGGAGCACGGCCTGATGATTGACCAGGATCAGCCCGCCAAAGGAAAGGTGCTGTCGGAAGATTTAAAAAAGGGCGCGGAATATATATTACGAAAGGGGCTGTAATAAAATGAAAAAATTCAGGGTCGGAGTTGTAGGAATGGGGTACTCACAGCAGCATATTTTTCCGGTAATCAGCAGGCGTCCTGCCGTACTGCTTTTTGAAAATGCGGGAAAAACTGCTCACATCGGAGTACCCCACCTGTTCCACAATGTCAGCTAAGGAAAGCTTCGGATTGGATAACAGGTCAGCCGCCTGCCGGAGCCGGATTTCACGCAGGATGTCATGAAAATTCATCCCGGTCTGCTCTTTTAATAACCGGGAAATGTGCCGTTCGCTGTAGCTGAATTTTTCGGCCAGCCTGCCAAGGGTGACTTCGCTGAAATTTGTATGGATATAATTCAAAATATCAACGACTTCATCAAGTGCTTTGAGATCAGGTGTGCCCGGCAGCTCGATATCCTCCTCGTGGCGGCGCAGAAGCAGGATAAAAATGGCATGCAGCAGATTATTGACCATCTGGGACCAATATTTTTCCTGCTTCTCATATTCCTGGCATACGTAACCCATAAAATTCCGGAGAACTTCATCGTCCCCGGTGTGAAAGATCAGGGAGGCATTACGGCGTTTGACATACAATGCCTGCATGAAAAAATCATTCAATGCATTGGGAGTATGGAGAAAGCTTCGGTAGACCTGTTCAAAGGTACTTGTGCGGATCATAAAATTGTAAATGACCGCCGCATCTGAAAATGCCCCCACGGCATGGAGGGTATCCGGAGCGATCAGGCATAAATCCCCCTTTTTTAATGTATCAGGAGGGTTATTGATATAATTGGTACAGGTTCCTTCAAATACATAGATCATTTCAAAAAAGGTATGCTCGTGATACATGGCCGGGAGATAACGAAGATGCCGCTGGATAGCGGTATCCTCGTCCTTTTTGAAGCAGGCATTTTCTGTCAGCTTTTCCTCCATGGCAATGGGCAGCAAATGCTTCGGGGCCGCGCCGCATTTTTGAGAGATGTGCGTGAACTCAGGCTGAAAAAACGGACGGCTTAAAATATCCGTATGGGATTGAAAAATGGTTTTGAGACGCAGTTCTTCTGCTGTCAACGGGATCAGCTTCATTGTTGTTCTCCATGTCTGTTTTTTTGTGTTTCGCCATATTGTAATTTGTCGTTACAGTTCACGGCCTAACCGGCCGCAAACTGTAACGCATCCAGCCCATTGAAAAATCGCCTGACGGCGGTCCTAAGCGCCTGTGACGCTTGTTTAGGACGGACCGGAACGGAGTGTAGACGGGCTGGATGCCCGCCCCATTACTGTATTGGCCGGATGCCTTGCAGCGTGTGCAAGGCACCGTGTGAACAGCAACAATTTGTCACCAATGCGCGCTTCAGCGCGGCACAGAAAGCATTTCTTTCAGGCATAGTATCACTATAGCAGAGAACAGAATGACAGACAATAGTATTTTTATTTTTGTAAAGAATTACATTTTCTATCACACAAGACTATTTCCGGCCTGACCGGGCATCCGCCCATACACATGCTCCTCTGCGCGCATTCCGGGCAGGACATTCTTAAGCGCGAACGGAAATCCTCAAATTCGCGGCTCATCCAGGCTTCTTTGATCGTATGGCTTCTCAGATCGACGGCCCACCTCATATCCTCATTGTCGAAGCTGCACGGCATCATTTTCAAATCCGAAGAAATATACGCGGACCACCTGGCTCCTTCACATGTATCCAGACTATTTAAGTGAATATTACCAGGATTATTAATTAACGCGGGAACCGTACAGGAATCAAATCCTATTTTATATCCTGTGTCTCTGGAGTTCGCCAAAGAAATCAATTCCCGGAATTTCTTATTTTCCATGGTAATCATATTCTCTGCTTTTCCAAGTCCTACCGGTTTGTGCAATAGAAAAACCAATGCATTTATTTCATCGGGGAATTGGTGAAAAATCAATCCATCCACTGCCTCATCGACCGTATATTTATTGAGGACATAATGTATATTTGTTTTTACTCCAGCGTGTGCGAGCAGCCTGACCGCGCGTAATGTATATTCGCTGCGATACCAGCTTATCGCTGCTGCTCCGCAATATTGGCCGCAGAGATTTGCAATCTCTTCTGTCATTCCATAGCCCGAACTTGTAAAGTTAGGAACAATACCTGCCATACTGCAGATTTTAAGAATTTCTCCGAAATGCTCATGCTGATCCGGATCTCCGCAGCCTCCAAGCGCAAACTGATATGTTTTTCCCTGGCATTGCTTTGCTATATTTTCAAAATCCTCCAATGACATATTATTATTTTTCTTATACAGCCCGCCCTGATAACACTCTATTCCGGCTTTTGCGCACAGTCCGGCCTGTCCATGTATACAGTGCCCCATAATGCCAATATCCATCAATTCCGGAAAAGATGCCATAAAAGGATCAAGACCTGTATCCCTGCCATTCTCAATAATACCCGTACGGAGGTAATTTCCTGTCTTTTCATCAAAAAACGAAATAAAATTCTTTTCTTTCCTGATCTTTAAATTTCCCATTAATAACTTAAGTCTCCATCTATCACGATAAATTCGTCTTTTGCCGCGGCTTCCATCTCTTTCCACATTGATTCAATAAGCCCCGCATAATCATCCTCACAGCCATCGAAAATCACGTTTCCCATATAAACTGTTTTCCCGGCCTTTAACGCATTGCGTATTGCGGCCTGCTGTTCTTCATCTTCAATATATTCATCATCAAAAATTTTCAGAATCTCCTTTTCCGTACTGTCCGGAGAAAGCATTTTTTCGCCTAACATTTTCTGTTGGACAACTCTTACAATAGCTCTTTTAAGCTTGTCTGATAATTTTTCATTCCTGGCAATAATAAAACTGCTGCTGCTGGAATTTGTCACAAAATCTGTTCTTAATTTCATATGATCCGCTCCCTTCTTCTTGTGTTCAGCCGCTGATCTTTTATACGGAACAAAGCTGATACTTTTATTCCCGCGAAACAATGAGCCAGGTAGCCATGCCTGCATGGATATTTGGCGACTGCCGCGGAGCCTTTGGCTTCATAAAAAGCATAACTCATCATCCTGAAATTGTCATTGAATCCAAAATTCAATGACATATTATTTGAAAAGCCTTTATAGCTGCTGCCATGAGGGGCTTTTGTGGTGCGCCTAATGCCTTAATTGGTATCGGGGGCTTTTTACGTTCTACTAAAATAAAATCGGATGCTTGAATTTGGGGTTAGTTTGTTTCTAATTGGATTCTGAATCAGTAATATCAATATCCGGCAACGCTTTATATCTTTTGTCTAACAGTCTGGAAAAGGCAATTATAAGACGATAACGGTTTGCCAAAGCGTTTGCATCATGCAATTTGTGTTCGGCCCTAGCAGAGGGCAGAGTTAGCGGAGAGGTTGAGTAAGACACGCTGAAATCAATTCTACGGCGAAAATTCCCATAGCAGACTGGAAGAAAAGATATTGAAACGCTTTAGACGGTAAATAATGCCTATGAAAAGATAACGGACGAAAGAAAGGGGGGCGATACGGATGAATGTTACATATGCGGAGTTATTCCAGTTTTGTATATTTGTCGTTGCCCTTGTCGGTCTGTGTTATCAGATTTTCAAGGATAAAAAGAAATAGCCGCCACTACTGCCAATAGTGACGGCTGTTGGATTGTAAAATCCATTTAGTTTGTTCATTCTGAGGGGTAGAGCCGCTTCTATGGCTTTCCCTTTTTCTATGCTTAATATAGCACATCTGGCAGCAGGATTCAAGAGCCAAACACATGTTGATAGTGTAAATTTACTGTGGGAATGGGGCGGCGGATCTATCAGAAATATATTAATGTCCAGTTTCATATGTTACAT
>VSNK01000227.1 GCA_009774255.1 Faecalicatena sp. | reverse complement strand
CTACTATTAAACAAAATAATATATGATAAAATACTCATGACAATAATTTGTATTTCCATAATCCCACATTCTTTCCTTACATAATAGTTTAAATCAGATGTGTCTGTTTCAACGTTGTAATATAGTTTATCCGATCAAAATTTTCTTCCCTTCGAACGCAAACCCATATTTTCGAATTCGCTCCGACGGAATCCCTTTTGCTTCCAGGTCCGCGGCATAGTGCATACGGTCGATCTGATCCAATGCTTCTGCTACGGTATCCTCCAGGGTTTGTCTCTTTTTGGGGTTACATACCTTGAATTCGATAATTGCCGCAGCATCCGAAGGCCCAAGAGGCTCCAGCATCACATCATATCTTCCTCTTCCTTGCATTCCGAAAGGATGTCTCTTTCACCTTTGCAAAGCTCAAGAAGATCACCGGCCAGGTTCCCTGCAGTCTCCGGTACTTTTCATCCTTCCAGATCGCAAGTCCCTGGAACAAATTGCTTCTTCTGGTATGCAAAAAGTCCGCATCAGCGCCGGAATCCTCCGGGCTGCGCGGTCTGTCCGGTAAGCCGGGGTGTGCGGTGAGCAGTGACCTCTGGGTGTACTCTACGGAAAAAAAGTGCTCCACCATGCTCAGGTTCAGCGTCTTTCCGAATCGCCTGGGGCGGGTGATCAAGGTGACATCATCATTATTTTCCCACCATTCTTTAATAAACATCGTTTTGTCAATATAAAAATTATTCTTTGTGATCAATTTTTCAAAATCCTGATGACCAATCCCAACTGTCCTGGACATAAACACACCTCCGCTTAGAAACTGTAGCAATATAAAAGGATACGAAATCTTATTATACTGCGCACCAGATAAATCTGCCGCACAGTATAATGTGATGCGCACAGCCGCATGCGGAATTATGCCGCTTCGCGGCTGCGGCTGGCGCGATACTCACGGCAGATTTCATCGGCTGTGAGTATAGTTATCATTCATGACCTGGCCGATCGTGAATAGTAACGCATTTGTTCCTGTTCATTGAACCGGATGAAAATGACAAGCTCCCCATCCGAATATTCAGCCGAAATCGTCCCGCCCATCTGCTCCACCAGATTTTTTGCGATGGACAGGCCCAGGCCTGTGGAGCTGCGCGCGGTTTCCACGGTGAAAAAGCGGTTGAACAGCTTTCCCACCTGGACCTCATCCAGCGCGGCAGCGTGGTTCGCGAAGCGGATTTCCCCGTTGTCACGTAGTTCCACGGATAGATCGCCGTCACTGTATTTTAAGGCATTGCTCAGAATATTGCTGAATACTCTGGACAATGCGGCTTTGCTGCACATTCCGTATACCGGCTGTTCCGGAAGCCGGATCTGCGGTTCAATCTCTCTTTCCGTCATAGCGCCATAAAAGCTCAGCAGATTTTCCTCCAAAACAGCCTTCAGATCCACAGGCTGCACCTCCGGAGCCTGGGAAGAGAGAATGACCGTGTAACGAAACATTTCCTCGGTCAGCTGCATTAACGCTTCCGTACGGTTTTCAATATAAGATAAATACCGTTTCACGGTTTCACTTTTCTCCTCCTGCTCCAGCAATTCAAGATAACCGCTGATGGCCGTGAGAGGAGTCCGCAGATCATGAGAAATATTTGTCACGGCCTCTTTCAGCTCCTGATCGCCGTTTTGATACTTCTGTCTCTGCCGCCGTAGTATTTTCAACTCCCGGTTCAGCTCCCGGGCCAGGCGCCGCAGGTGTCTGTCTCCCGAGGAAATGGTAATCAGCGTATTGGTGTCCATGGAAAGGCGTTCCGCGAATAACGCGCAGATTTTGTCCGCACATTTCTGCATGGAAATAATTTTTAAAATCAGAATTAGAATGATCAGCAGCAATATTCCGCATAAAAGCCAAGGGAGCATCTTTTTCCACCTTATTTCAAGTTGTAACTACTTTAGGCGCTTAACAACGAAATCTTGCGCAAAATGGCAAAATTTTCGCATCGTGCTTTTCTGGTTTATCCATGTTAGGAGTTGTAGGAAGAAATATCCTGCGCAATCTGTATCACTTATTTTTCTACAATTCCTTAGGACAGCAAATCTCAGGACAGCAGCTGCTGTCCTGAGTAGTTATTTCAAATTTTTCTTACGGAATAGCAGCATACCGGCCGCGCAGGATACCGCGATTCCCGTCAGATCATATACCACCACATGCAAGGGGCGTTCCAGTTCCAGGTTGCCAAGCTGTACCGCCTGTCCCGCAGGATTACAGTCCAGCAGAAATTCAAATACTTTTCTCTTCGGCCCGGAGATATACAGAGGGTTCGGGAGCTTTACCATCCCGTTTTCCTCTTCCGCCGGTGTGTCCCCGCCCATTACAACAACGCTGGTTCCGCTGTTTCCCTGCATTGCTTCATATACGGCTTTGGGCTGGTAGTAATATTCCTCCTGGGAAAGGGGTTCGTAGACCGCGGACGCTCCGATCTCCAGGAAAAATGCCGTGAGCAGGCATATGACCGCGCCTGCCGCTTTATTTCCGGCGGTCATTGTGATCAGTGTAAAGAGCGCTGCGTCCGCGATACACATCAGCGCACCTGTCACGCAATAGAGCAAAATAGCTGTCGGCGGCATATCCGTTTTGCCCAGAAGAAGGAAGCCAAGAAGTGCGGAGATTCCCAATGTTGCCAGATATACCGTCAGGCAGGCGGCCGCGCTGACGATGCACTGTGAAAGATAAATCTGGATTCTCGTATGCCCCGCTGTTATTTTATTGCGGATCGTGCCGTCGCCGTATTCTGTTCCCAGAAAAATGCTGACAAACACGGCAAATATCAGGATGGCTGCGGGCAGTACGGCAAAGAGGGAATCCATAAAAGACACTCCGTCTAATGCTTCTCCATAGTCGGCCAGAAAATTCTTCCAAAATTCCACACACACGATTGCCGACCAGCCCATGAGGATCAGCGTGCCGCACCACAGCAGCCTGCTTTTTCGGAGTCGGTAAAGACCTGCTGATAAAAGATTAAACATGACTGCCACCTCCTGTCGGAAGGCTGGTGGAATGGCAGAAAAGAGAAGGTAAGAGACTAAACATGGCTGCCACCTCCTACCAGATTGAGGTAATAATTTTCCAGGCTCTCATCATGCTCCCTCATGGATTTTACCTCACAATTTTCCTCGGCCAGCGTCAGGGTCAGGCCTGTTACGCTGACTTCCCCGTAGATATCGGCCACATGGCCGGAAATCACGCGGTACTCCAGACGGAGCCTGTCCATCACCCGGCAGAATGCATTGATATTGGTAACCGTGACCCGCACACATTTGCGGCAGGCTGCGTCCAGCTCCCCGGCGCTGATTTCTTTTACGATCGTCCCACCGTCAATAAATCCATAGTGGGTTGCCAGCTTGGATAGTTCACCCAGAATGTGGCTGGATATCAGGACCGTGATCTGATATTTTCTGTTTAACTTCAAAATCAGTTCACGGATTTCTACAATTCCCTGCGGGTCCAGTCCGTTGACCGGTTCATCCAATATGAGAAAATCCGGATCCCCGCAAAGGGCAATGGCGATCCCCAGGCGCTGCCTCATGCCGAGGGAAAAATGCCTGGCCCTTTTCCTGCCCGTATGTGCCAGTCCGACCAGAGCAAGCAGCTCGTCGATTCCGTCAAATGACGGCACTCCCAGTAAGCGGTACTGCTCTTTTAAATTCTCCTTCGCTGTCATGTCCATATAGAGGGAGGGAGCCTCCACCACAGCGCCCATCCGCTTTCTTGCCCTGTGGATCGAAGGGCTGTTGTTCTTCACTCCATAGAGGGTGTAGCTGCCGGAATCCGGTTCCTGCAGGCCGCAGATCTGCCGGATCAAGGTTGTTTTTCCGGCGCCGTTTTTCCCCACAAAACCGTAGATTGCGCCCTTCGGCACATGCATCGTCAGATCATGCAGTGCATGAAAATGCCGATACCGCTTACAGAGCGAATTTGTTTCGAGACAATATTTCATAAATAAAACTCCTTTCCATATCAGGCTATCCATTCGGCCGATTCACAAGGTATACCCAAAGGGCACTCCGTTATGGCTATTCGGCCGTTTTACAAGGTATACTCTACACCCGGAGGGTAAAGATAGCGGTCAAGAAAAGAGTAAAGATTCTGTAAAGATTTCGTATTGTTACTGTTCACACGGTGCCTTTCACCCTGCTGCAAGGCATCCGGCCAGTAAAATAGCGGTTGCTGGCAACCAGCCGCTTTTGTTACATGTCACACTCTGACAATCACCACGCTGATTAGTCAGGAGGATGCACATAAAAGCTGGTATTCAGGCCGTCCATTGCCGTAGGGCACTAAGGAGTTGTAGACATTTTAAATGACGGCCTGAGTTACTGGGCATGCTTGGTTAAGGCGTATCCAGTAACTTTTCTTCCGGTGCTTCGGAATGAAAACGATTCAAACGCGACGGACAGCACTGCTGCAATTCCCGCTCTGTCTTGAAACCTGTATCTCATCCGATCAAAACCGTCTTCCCTTCGAACGCGAATCCATACTTCCGAATCCGCTCCCGCGGGATGCCCTTTGCTTCCAGTGCGGCCGAATATTTCCTGCGGTCGATCTGCTCCAGCGCCGCCTGCACCGTATCGGCAAGCGCGGCTTCCTCGTCCGGATCATGAACCTTAAATTCCAGAATGATGGCGTCGTCCGTGTCTGAAAGGGGCTCCAGCATCACGTCATATCTTCCGAAGCCGCTTTCCCGGTTGGAGGTAATGGTATATCGGTCTCCCAGATCCACCATCAGGCCGAGGACAAAACCGTGGTAAAAACGTTCAGGCTCCGTCGTTTCGGACGGATGCTTTCCGGTATCGAAATAGCTAAACGTAGCGAAGGCAACCCGGTTCATATATACATTCATCGCCTTTTTATCATCCAATAAAAGCGCCTTGATGAAATTGTTATACGCAGGGGTAAAATCCGAAAACCAATCCTCTACCATCTGCTCAAACATCAGTGACACTTCGCGGTTGGTCAGCACAAGCTCATAAATGGTCCGGTCTCTTTTGTCCATGCCCCAGTGCCTCACGCGCAGATAGCCGCTTGCAAGCAGCAGGCTCCAGATTGCACTTTCTTTGCGCCCTAACTGGCTGAATATGATCTGTTCGTCAATCTGCGTCCGAAGTGTCTTGCCGGAAAGGAGATCCTCCATCACTATTTTTGTTTCCGGGCTGCCCTCACGGATCAGCTTTCCGACCAGGCTGTTGCTGCTGGTATTGGCCCAGTAGGGAGCAAATTTCTTTTTATCCAGATAGTTGATAATGGACCATGGATTATAGATATCCGTACTGTTTCCAAAGGTAAAGCCATCATACCATGCCTGAACCTGTTCGCTTTGTTCAGACAGGCCGTACTCTTCTAATGCCTCCCAGACCTCTTCCTGTGTAAAACCAAAAGCAGTTTCGTATTTTCCCGAGGTTGTGGTTACGACCTCTACATTATTTAAATCAGAAAAAATGGACTCCTTACTGACTCGGATGATTCCGGTCATCATCGCTTTGGCAAGGAACGGATTCGTTTTAAATGTGGAATTAAACAGGCTGCGGATAAAGGAAACCAGTTCATCCCAGTAGCCGTACACATAAGCCTCCTGCATCGGGGTATCATATTCGTCCAGCAGGATGATCACTTTTTTCCCGTAATAGCGCATCAGGTAATCCATTAGATCCTTCAGCGACCTGGCCGCCAGATTGTTCTCCATATCAGCAGAGATTTTTTTATATCGCTTTTGTTCATCTTCATTCAAATGGCCGCTTTCCAAAAGAAAATCATATTTATTATACAGATTTTTTATAATCTGACAGATTGATTTTCTGGTGTCTGAAAAAGAAGTTGCTTTCACATCGGCAAAGCTCAGGAAGATGACCGGATAAGTTCCCTGCAGCTCTCTGTATTTTTCTTCTCGCCAGATCGACAGATTTTGGAACAGATCGCCGTTTCCGGAATGGCTGATTGAGAAGAAATGTTCTATCATATCCAGATTCAGTGTCTTTCCGAAACGCCTGGGGCGGGTGATCAGGGTAACGGTATCGTTATTTTGCCACCATTCTTTAATAAACATCGTTTTGTCGATGTAGAAGTTATTAGTTGTGATGATCTGTCCAAAGTCTTGATGCCCGATTCCGACTGTTCTTGGCATAGCTGCACCTCCCGGCCTTTTCTTGTATCTTATCATTCTTTTGGTGAAAATTCAACCGGTATGAATTTTTGATGATTTTTGAAGAACACCTTTGGTTACAGTTTGCGGCCGGTTAGGTCGTGAACTGTAACACTTATTAAGCATGCATTTGGAACTTTTTTTGCGTTTCACTTGAAATCCCAGACAGAATATGTCAGACTAATATCATCTCTATTGCGTTTTGAAAGGAACGGGTATAACAAAATGGCAAAACCAATGCGTCATATATGGTACTGAACCAGAAGAAAAGAGGCGAATGTTATAAAATGAATGATGATAAATTCTTTTTAACTTACAATCAGCAAATGAAGAAACTTAGGAATGGTAAGCATATCTTATGCAACGGTTCCGCGCATAAAAAAATTTTAGTACGTACCGGCTATTTTAATATTGTAAATGGGTACAAAAACCCTTTTATTAGTGGACGTGATAATAATGGCGATCATTGCTATATCTCAGATACATCTCAGATACATCTATCAGCCAGCTTCATGCCGTAAAAAAATTTGATGATCAGTTACGTTCCTTTTTATTACGCTACATTACTCAAGTAGAAGAAGAAACCATAACATTAGTTGGATATAAATTTGATGAATGCAACGACAATGGAAGTATTCCTTGGTATGATATCAGTGCCTACTCACCAAACAAATCCTTACAGGAAAAGATGACTGTTATTTCCAAGGCCTATAACGAATTGAGCAAGAGCCACCTTGATTATGTAAAATTCTATATGGATAATCATAAACAGATTCCTACATGGATAATGATAAAAGTCGTTAACTTTTCTACATTTATAGATATTATACGTTGCAGTAAAATGGATGTATCTCATTCCATATGTAATTTATATAGTCTAGAGGATGAAAATGGCCATAAGAACGTAAAGCTGTTAATAGGAAGTCTTCATTGAATGCGAAAAATTCGAAATTCTTGTGCTCACAATGAACGAGTCTATTGCCTGACCAGAAAATGCGAACAACGCGGGCGTTCAGGGAGAATTCTTGAAAAATATTTTCGCATGTTAAGCCGCGGTTATGCCAGAGATTTAGACCAAAGGCTTTTCGACCTGATTGTATATTTCAAGTATTTTCTTCCAAAAACTGAATATAAACAATTTATTTCTGATTTAAAAGTTATGTTATCAGACCTCCAATCAAGGATTCATCCCCATGCTTTTGAATATGTACATACTCAAATGGGCATTAAGAACTTATCTGATTTAGACACGCTGCTTAACATCCCCAAGGATGAAATAGAATATAACAAATTTGACAAATAGGATTATTTTCACAATATAATCAAATAATTCCAAAGATTTACTGTTAAAACACTCAAAAAAATCTATTTTAAATGTTGTAATATTTTTTATCTTATAGTAATATACTTGTACGGAGAGAACCATACTGATTATGGTTGAAAGGCACTCATACAAGTATTGTATGGGTGTCTTTTACTAATGCGGTTACAGGTCACGCCTTGACCAGGCGTGACCTGTAACTCAGGCCGTCATTTAAAATTGCCTACGGCAATGGACGGCCTGAATACCAGCTTTTATGTGCAGCCTCCCGCCCAATCAGCGTGGTGATTGGGCGGGGTGTGACATGTAACTTAATGCGCCCGGTGGCCCTACGGCCGCGAGGATTTCACTTGAAATCCCAGACAGAATATGTCAAACTAATATCATCTCTATTGCGTTTTGAAAGGAACGGGTATAACAAAATGGCAAAATATTTTAATGTAAATGGCCCGTGCAGACCGGACATACACTACATGGTCAATCTTGAGCCAAAGCTTAGGGAAATCAAAACCATGATAGACAGAGGGCAGTATTTTACCATCAATACGGCACGGCAGCATGGCAAAACCACGACACTGCGCGCATTATCAGATTATTTGAAAGATCATTATATTGTTCTCAGCCTTGATTTTCAAAAAATGAGTTCTCTGGATTTTGAGAATGAATCTGCCTTTGTAAATGGCCTGGCAAGAGAAATCTGCAAAAAAATCCGGCACATGGACGGAATTCCGGACGCGCCGCATAAGCGGCTGCTTGGATTCGCCGATGATAAATAATGTTTCGAGCTTATGCAAGAACATGGATGAAGAGATCGCGGGAACAGCGGATTTTCCGGACAAAAGCAGCGCCTGGACCAGACAGGGGTTTATTGAATCTGAAAAAATGCTGGTAACCGAAAGCAACACGTTGTTCCAGTCTCTTACAGGAAAGCTTACAGATTATCCGGAGCTTCGCTCCATGCTGTATGAACTTCTTTTTAATGGCAGACCAATCCCGTATATTCTGCAGAATCAATATATTGAGATTGCCGCTATGTTCGGTTTCATAAGAAATGATAATGGAACTGCTGTTATTTCCAATCGTATTTTTGAGTCGGTGCTTTATAATCAGTTTATCTCTGAAGAATTTACATCCAGCAAGATCTATGACGCCGGAGTACTGGAAAAGAACCAGTTTATAATCGGAGGGCACCTGGATGTTAAAAGAATTCTTGAAAAATTTGTAGAAGCTTTTGATTATCTATATGGAGATAAAGACGAAGCATTTCTGGAGGATGCCGGCAGACGATACTTTATGCTGTTTCTGAAGCCTATCATCAATGGTGTCGGCAACGCTTATGTAGAAGCTGAAACCCGCAACCGTGAAAGAACGGATCTGGTCATTGATTATCATGGTGAACAATTTATAATCGAAATGAAAATCTGGCGTGGAAATGCCTACAACGAACGCGGCGAACAACAGTTAACGGACTACCTTGATTACTATCATCTGAAGAAAGGCTATATGCTCAGCTTTAACTTCAACAAGAAGAAAGAAATCGGTGTGAGAGAAATCATTCTAAAAGATAAAGTGT
>VSNK01000226.1 GCA_009774255.1 Faecalicatena sp. | reverse complement strand
GGCCTATACTTTGCCTGATTGAAAAAAATGCTTTTCTTTAATAAAATTTTAATATATTCATTATATATTTTTACGAAAAGAGGAGGATATCTACTATGAAAAAAAGACGTCTTATGGCATTGCTGCTCGTAGCAGTGACTGCCGCGTCCCTGGCTGTGGGCTGCGGTAAGGGTAAGAAGGAAGGAAACGTATCAGAAGACGGAGTGAAAGAGTTTACGGCGTTTTTTGCCGTGCCGAATCCGGAGATCAATGATGACAATGAGATTCAGCAGATCATAGCGGAAAAGACAGGAGCTAAGGTGAAGGAGACCTGGCTTACCGGGCAGACCGCGGAGGAAGCGGTCGGCACATTGATCGCAGGCGGGGAGTATCCGGATTTTATAGACGGCGGGGACGGAATGAAGCAGTTATACGATGCGGGCGCTTTGGTGGCGCTGGATGATTATATTGATGATTATCCCAATATCAAGGAGTTCTATACGGATCAGGAATGGGATTCCCTGCGTCAGGATGACGGACATATCTACTGGATCCAGCAGTTCTCGAATATCTACGGGGAGGAAAGGGCCTGCATCCATAATGAGGAAGCATTCTGGATTCAGGCCAGGGTATTGAAATGGGCCGGATATCCGGAGGTGAAGACATTAGACCAGTACTTTGACCTGATCGAGAAGTATAATGAGGCGAATCCGACGATGGAAGACGGTACAAAAAACATTCCTTATACGATCCTCTGTGAGGACTGGAGATATTTCTGTCTGGAGAACGCGCCGCAGTTCCTTGACGGATATCCAAATGACGGATGTTGTCAGGTAGACCCCGAGACACAGGAAGTGTCGGATTATAATACGTCGCCGACAGCGGTTGCTTATTTTAAGAAGCTCAATGAAGAATACAAAAAAGGGATTGTGGACAGAGAGTCATTTACCCAGACCTATGACGAGTATATCGCGAAGCTGTCGAGCGGACGCGTGCTGGGCATGGTAGACCAGTGGTGGGATTTCGCGTATTCAGCGGGAGACGCGATTAAGACAGCCGGCCTTGACAAACAGGGATGTGAGTATATTCCTCTGCCGATCACGATTGATGAGGGAATCAAAAACCAGTGGCATAATTCCGGCGGTGTATTGGATGTCGGCAAAGGACTGGCGATCTCCGTAAGCTGCGAGGATGTAGAGGGAGCATTGAAATTCGTGAACGACCTGTTAGATCAGGAAATACATGATCTCCGGTACTGGGGCGTGGAAGGCACGGATTATCTGGTAGATGATGACGGCGTATATTACTGTACGGAGGAAATGAGAACCCTGAACGCGGATGCAGCGTATAAGGCATCCCATCGGTGTGTATATGCTCAGTTCCCGCAGTGGAATGGGACAAGCCGCGACGGAATCAACGCGATGCAGCCAAAAGATCAGGAAGTCGAGTTCTACGACGGGCTGAGAGACGACGTGAAGGAATGCTTCGAGGCATACGGAGTCAAGACATATGTGGAAATGCTTGGGAAGAATGAAGCGCCGGGTGCATGGTTTCCGATGTGGAGTCATTCGAATAACTATACAACCGATTCGGAAGCAGGTATGGCATGGGCAAAAATCGGTGAGGTGAAGCATGAATATCTTCCGAAGGTAGTTATGGCAGATGACTTTGACAGTGCATGGAAGGAATATATGGGAAAATATGAAGAATGTAAGCCGGAGGATTTCCTGAACGACCTGCAGGAGGAAGCGAACCGCAGGATGAAAGAAGCGGAAAAGTACAAGTAGATCCCTGCTTGAAACGGGAGGTGGAAATATGTCTGCGATAACAAAGAAGAAAAAACAAGTTGAGAACGAGCCTAAGGTACCGATGACCTGGAAGGAGATCAAGAAGCAGAAGGTTCTGTTATTCTGGTCGGTGATTATAGTGATCTATGGCGTTATCTTCTATTATCTTCCGCTGGGCGGATGGGTGATGGCTTTTCAGAACTATAAGCCGGCAAAGGGTTTGCTCCATTCAGAATTTGTAGGGTTGGAAAAGTTCCAGAGATTATTTTCTGACGCGACCTTTATCAGAGTGATCAGAAATACGCTGGCAATGGGTGTGATCAACCTGGTCGTAACGTTTGTGATGGCGATTTTATTTGCCATATTGCTGAATGAGATCCGGATGAAGAAAACAAAGAAAGTGATACAGACGGTATCCTATCTGCCTCACTTCCTTTCCTGGATCATCGTTACGGGTATTTTGCACGACGCGTTAAGCGGGAGCGGAATCATCAATGAGCTCTTACTGAACCTGCATATTATAGACCATTCGATTGACTTTTTCGCGCATCCGTCCTATTTTTGGCCGATTGTAGCGTTCGCGAATGTGTGGAAGGAGACCGGATGGAACGCGATCATCTATCTGTCCGCGATCACGGCAATCGATCCGTCGTTATACGAAGCGGCGGCGATCGACGGGGCAGGAAGGCTTGGAAAGATCCGGTATGTGACACTGCCGGGGATCAAGTCTACCATCATCATCCTGCTGCTGATGAATGTCGGCAATGTATTGAACGCGGGATTTGAGATTCAGTACCTGCTTGGCAACGGCCTTGTAAAGAGCGTGGCAGAGACGATAGATATTTACGTACTGAAATGGGGTATCAGCCAGGGCGATTATGCGATTGGTACCGCGGCCGGTATATTTAAGAGTGTTGTCAGTATCCTGCTGATCGTAATTGCGAATCAGGCTGCAAAGAGAAGCGGTGAAGAAAGATTGTATTAGAGAGGAGGAAAGATTCATGAACAGTAAGAAAAAATCGGGTGAAGACATCGCGTTCTCTGTGTTCATCGCAGTTTTTATGATCATATTTGTAGTTGTCACATTGTATCCGGTTCTGAATACTCTGGCAATCTCGTTCAACGATGGTACGGACGCACTGAAGGGCGGAATCTATCTTTGGCCCAGGAAGTTTACGCTGAAGAATTATACTACGGTTCTGCAGAAAAATAATCTTGTAACAGGAGCAATCGTTACCGTTGCGCGAACCGTCATCGGGACAGTGCTGTCGCTGGTGCTGAATGCTATATTGGCATTTATTGTCAGCAGGCCGAGATTCCTGTTCCGGAAACAGCTGTCTCTGTTCTGGGTTATTACAATGTATGTAAACGGCGGTATGATTCCGACATTTGTCCTGTACAAGAACCTGCAGCTTACCAATACATTCTGGGTATACGTTATCCCGGGAGTGATCAGCGCTTTTAATATGCTTGTAATACGTACATATATGAACGGGCTTCCCGACAGCCTTGTAGAATCAGCGCAGCTTGACGGAGCCGGGTACACTACGATTTTTGTGAAGATTATATCACCCTTATGTAAACCGGTGTATGCAACCGTTGCGTTGTTCGTTGCCGTCGGACAGTGGAATTCCTGGTTCGACGCAATGCTCTATAACCGCATGAGTTCGGAGTATACGACATTACAGTACGAGCTGATGAAGCTTTTGTCCTCTGTAACAAACCAGAGCACATCGGCCGAGACCATGAAAAATGCCATGGGGGCGGTAACTCCCGTTTCTATAAGGGCAGCGGCAACGATTATTACGATGCTGCCGATCATCTGTATCTATCCGTTCCTGCAGAATTATTTTGTGGCGGGCTTAACACTTGGCGGTGTGAAAGAATAACGGGGGAATAACAGGAGGAAAGGATAAAAATATGGGATTTCAAAAAGATTTTAAATGGGGTGTGGCAACAGCCGCATATCAGATAGAAGGGGCCTTTCAGGAAGACGGAAAAGGACTGAATATATGGGATGTCTTTTGCAGGGAAAAAGGAAGGACATTTGACGGACATACAGGAGAAATTGCATGCGATCATTACCACCGGTTTCGTGAAGACGTGGCTCTTATGAAAGAACTTGGTATCAAGGCATATCGTTTTTCCATCAGCTGGTCAAGGCTTCTTCCGACCGGAACCGGGAAACTCAATCCGGCGGGAGTGAAGTTCTATAATGAACTGATCGATGCACTGCTGGATGCGGGGATCGAGCCGTTTGTTACACTGTATCACTGGGATCTTCCTTATGATCTTTACAAGAAAGGCGGATGGCTGAATCCGGAGTCCGTGAACTGGTTCGCGGAATATACAAAGAATGTTGCGGAGCTGTATTCAGACAGGGTTTCCAATTTCTTCACGTTCAATGAACCGCAGTGCTTTATCGGAAATGCATGCCTGAGAGGATTCCATGCACCGGGCGTACACGGGATGGTGCGGGATACTTTTGAGATGGCGCACAATGTCCTGAAGGCTCACGGAACAGCAGTGAAAGTGCTGCGAGAGTATGCAAAGAGCGACGTAAAAGTAGGTTACGCTCCGACATGCAACATGAGTTATCCGGACAGCGATAAACCCGAAGATATCGAAGCGGCACGTATGACTCTGTTTGAGGTGAAAGAGACCGAGGATTGGGCATGGAATGTAGCGTGGTGGAGCGATCCTGTCATGCTGGGAAGTTATCCGGAGGAAGGATTGAAAAAATACAGGGAGTATCTGCCGGAGATTACAAAGGATGACATGAAATTAATCAATCAGCCTTTGGACTTTTATGGGCAGAATATATACAATGGAGTCCGGGTTCGCATGGGTTCGGATGGAAAGCCGGAAGTGGTAAAACGGTACGAGGGATTCCCCAAAACATCGCTGAACTGGCCGGTTACTCCGGAATGCTTGTATTGGGGACCGCGGTTTTTGTATGAGCGTTATAAAAAGCCGATTTATATCACTGAAAATGGAACATCCTGTCACGATGATATATCTCTGGATGGTAAAGTGCATGATCCGAACCGGATTGATTTCCTGAACAGATATCTCAGGGAACTGAAAAAATGTGCGGAAGATGGAACGGATATCCGGGGATATTTTCTCTGGTCTTTGTTGGATAATTTTGAATGGCACACAGGGTATGCAGAGCGTTTCGGAATCGTATATGTTGATTATCCAAGCCAGAGACGCATTATCAAAGATTCCGGATACTGGTACAGGCAGACGATTCAGGAAAATGGAGAAAATTTGTAATTTGTAAAGAAAGGAAACAAAATGGGCAGACGCGTAAAAATGATGCTGGATAAGGAATTTCAGATATCCCGAATTGATGAGAGACTTTACGGTTCTTTTATCGAGCATCTGGGAAGAGCGGTATATGGCGGCATTTACCAGCCGGGACATTCTACGGCGGATGAAAACGGATTCCGAAAGGATGTCATACAGTTGGCAGAGGAACTGAATGTTCCGATCATCCGATATCCGGGAGGAAATTTTGTCTCTAACTTTTATTGGGAAGACTCGGTCGGTCCCGTGGAGGAGCGGCCGCAGAGACTGGATCTGGCATGGCGAAGCCTTGAGAAAAATGAGATTGGGATTCAGGAATTCTATCAATGGACCCGGAAAACCGGTTCTGAGGTAATGATGGCAGTCAACCTCGGAACGAGAGGGATCGCGGACGCATGTAACCTTTTGGAGTACTGCAATCATCCGTCCGGGACAAAATACAGTGATATGCGTATCCGTCACGGGGCAAAAGATCCTTATAACATCAAGGTCTGGTGTCTTGGAAATGAAATGGACGGGCCATGGCAGATCGGGCACAAGACGATGGAGGAATATGGAAGGCTGGCTGCTGAAACAGCAAAAGCCATGCGCCTGATCGACCCGACGATTGAGTTGGTTTCCTGTGGAAGTTCTGACAGGAAAATACCTACATTCCCCGAATGGGAGGCTGCCACTCTGATGCATACTTATGAATATGTAGATTATATTTCCATGCATCAGTATTATGGAAACAGAGAGAATGATAGCAATGACTATCTGGCACAGTCTGATGAAATGGATGATTTTATCCGCACAGTGGTCGCCGCCTGCGACTATGTGAAGGCAAGAAAGCGGATCGCAAAGACCATGAATATCAGTTTTGATGAATGGAATGTGTGGTTCCATTCCAATGAAGCTGAGAATGATATCAAAGAGAATCATCCATGGCAGTCTGCACCCCCGATGCTGGAAGATATCTATAACTTTGAAGACGCGCTTCTGGTGGGGCTGATGCTGATCACCCTGATCAGCCACGCAGACCGGGTAAAAATTGCCTGCCTGGCCCAGCTTGTCAATGTGATCGCTCCGATCATGACGGATGAAAAGGGCGGAGCATGGCGGCAGACGATCTTCTATCCGTTTTTACATGCCTCAAAATACGGAAGAGGGACTGCTCTGCTTCCGGTGATCTCAGGGACAAAACATGGCACTTCAAAACATGGTGAGATTACGGATGTGAAAGCTTCCGCGGTATATAATGAGGAAAAGGAAGAGGTGACAGTCTTTGCCGTGAACCGGAATCTTGAAGAAGACGTGGAACTGACGACAGATGTCAGGTGCTTTGAAGGATACCGGGTACTGGAGCACATCGTAATGGAAAATGACGACTTGAAAGCAGTGAACACGCTGCAGAAGGAAAATGTGTACCCTGTAAACGCAAATGACAGAAGTTGTCTGAATGATGGCTATATGACCAGCGTTCTGAAAAAAGCTTCATGGAATGTAATACGGCTGGGAAAATAAAAAATGATAAAGATCTGCTTCTTCGGGATGTATAAATGAGTCTGCGAAGAAACAGATTTTTTTCTAACTGTACGTGATATTTTTGAAGATATCTTACAAGAAATCGGCAAAAATTTTGAGTATAATATAGAGTGCGAGGAGGTGTTACCAATGAAAAAAGAAATACGGACAGTCTGCTTCGATGACGATTTGCATCTTGAAGCATATCGTTTTGAGGGAATCGTACAGCCGTTTCCGAATCATTTTCATGATTACTATGTGATCGGGTTTATCGAAGCAGGGACACGCTGTTTATCCTGCAAAAATAAAGAATATACGGTAGGTGAGGGAAATATCCTTTTGTTTCATCCAAACGATAACCACAGCTGTGTGCAGTGTGACGGCAAAACGCTGGACTACAGAGGTTTGAATATTCCAAAAGAAACGATGCTGTCACTGGCAGAAGAAATAACAGGGCAGAGGGTATTGCCTGGTTTTTCGGAAAATGTCATTAAAAACGATGAGCTGAATCTTTATCTCCATTCTCTGCATCAGATGATCATGGACGGAGGGGAAGCGTTTGAAAAGGAAGAAATGCTCCTGCTCCTTATTTCTCTGCTGATCGAGCAATACGGACAGCCTTTCGAGAACTGTATTCCAGAGTGCAGCGAAGAGATCGAGAGTGCCTGCGTATTTATGTCAGAACATTTTGCAGAGCATATCACATTGGAAAAACTCTGTAAATGCAGCGGTCTTAGTAAATCGGCATTGCTCCGTGCGTTTACCAAATCAAAAGGAGTTACGCCATACAGGTATCTTCAGACGGTTCGCATCGGCAAAGCAAAGGAACTGTTGGAGCAGGGCGTAACCGCGGCCTCTGCAGCTATGCAGACAGGCTTTTCAGACCAGAGCCATTTTTCCAATTTTTTTCATATGTTTATCGGATTGTCGCCTGCCGCATACAGGCGCATTTTCAAGGAGGGCGGCAGAAACCATGGATAAAAAAACTACCGCAGGGCATGTCACGGCTCTGGTTACGATTGTGATTTGGGGAACGACTTTCATATCCACCAAAATACTGCTTGCAGGTTTTACACCGATAGAAATCCTGTTTTTCAGATTTTTGCTCGGTCTGCTTGTGTTGATTGTCATTGATCCAAAAAGCTTAAAAATCAAGGATAAAAAACAGGAGCTTACATTTGCAGCAGCGGGGCTATGCGGGATATGCTTATATTACCTGCTTGAAAACATAGCATTGACCTATACGATGGCTTCCAATGTCGGCGTTATCATTTCTGCCGCCCCGTTTTTTACTGCTGTTTTATCTCATGTATTTCTAAAGACAGAAGAAAAACTGAAAGTGCAGTTTTTTATTGGCTTTGCTGTCGCCATGACAGGAATATGCCTTATCAGTTTTAACGGCAGGAAATTGGAACTGAATCCGATGGGTGATATTCTGGCGGTTGCTGCGGCATTCGTATGGGCAATTTATTCCTTGCTCACACGAAAAATCGGCGGCTATGGATTAAATATAATTGGGACTACAAGGAAGATATTTACATATGGAATAGTTTTCATGCTTCCGTTTCTTTTTGTTTTTGATTTCAACCTGGATGTGCAGAGGTTTGTAAAGCCAGAGTATGCTCTAAACCTTATCTATTTAGGTCTTGGCGCGTCAGCTCTTTGCTTTGTTACCTGGAATCACGCTGTCAAGGTGCTCGGGGCTGTCAGGACAAGCGTGTATATCTATATCGTTCCTGTCATTACCGTTGTCACATCCGTTATTGTGTTAAAGGAAGAAATTACATGGATTGCCGCGATAGGCATAGGGCTTACCTTAATCGGCTTGTTCCTTTCGGAAAGTAAATTCAAATTTAAGAAAAGAGGAAAGCAGAGCGCTTAGGTTTTTTACTTTTTGGATTTGCGGCAAGCCGGCGTAGTACTCACTTCATCCAAATAGACAGTTCCCCAATCGCACATAGCGTCTAAGATTAGGGCAAGTGTATTGCCGAAATCTGTTAAAGAATATTCCGTTTTGGGAGGAACGACAGGATAGACTTTTCTGTTTATCAGTCCGTCGTTTTCAAGTTCTCTTAGCTGCTGCGCCAACATTTTATCGGTTGCTTTGGGGACTAATCTATGCAGTTCGCTATACCGCAGGGTTTTACCCTTGAGATGCCACAGAATGACCGATTTATATTTCCCGCCAATTTTAAGTCGATCGTAGCTTCTACAGGACAGTTATAACTGCTTTTGCAATTCACACTCATAGAAATTCTCAAACGCAGATAATTTGAGGGACAGTGCTGTTAGTGTCGCATGAGGAAGCATTTTACTGTGAGTGGACGCAGAAAGTGATAAATATAGAAAAGAAAATATAGGTAATTCTAATACGGACTGTCCTCTATTTTTACATACTGCTTTTATTGCAAAAAATTATCAATTATGTTATCATTTGTATAGTTTCTAAGCGTGATTCGATAGTGGGGCAGACCAATTCAGCGAAGTGATCCATATCGGATTCTAAGAAATTATTTTCAATTTACATATAAC
>VSNK01000225.1 GCA_009774255.1 Faecalicatena sp. | reverse complement strand
ATTTTATAGTGTGAAGCGTATGTTTGGCATACAGGAGAAAAATCCCCAGAAATGGGTTTATATAGATAATACGGGTAAAATGCGTCTGGTTTCGGCCAGATGTTTTTTTATGGGAAAAGGAGGGAAATAAAGGAGATATTATAACTAAATCAAAGAATGCGGATTTTTGAAGAAGAATCATGGTCCGGGTAACTGTTGAATCGGGAGATATATGGAGCGTATAAACCATATATTTCCCGTTTTTTTATTTCCGTGGGCAACAAGCCGGGCGGGAATGCTTGTATGTATATTTTACTTTAAAGGACCGGATTAAGATGATCCGGCGTGAAATGGGAAGGCGGACAGCTGCCTGTATGAAGAAATGGAGGAAATAAGATGGGGTTATTTACATTAGAAGATACGATAGCAATCCCATTGCTGCAGCAGATGGAGTCCCTCATTGTAAGAGGGGCTGATGAGAAGAAATTCGACACACAGACAGGGTGGAAAAGTCTGTTCGGAGCAGGGGATTTTGAGAGTTCTATGGAAGAACAGTATGATTTAAATTATCCGGGCGAAGTTCTGGAACGGTACGAAGAACGCTGCGGAGGCGGTATCGAACAGGCAAGAGCGCTTGGACTGGCCTTGGCGGAGAAGAAGATGCTTTTAGAGGAATCTATGTTTGTCGGGGCGCAGTATCCGAACTTTATCCGGAAAATAAAAAACCATACAGAGCAGGATTTTTACCTGACTTGTGTTATGTACCTGCTTTCAGAGAAAGTGGAAGAACAGGGGAAATTCTATCAGAAGATTTTGCAGCATGATTATAAGGAAACGAAAGAAGCTGTATTTACAGCGTTTGTCCTGCAGGAGCATCCAAAGGCATGGGATTTTGTAAAACCGCTTTTTATCCGGTTTCTCGGAAATGGACGGACATTAAGGGCATATGGAAATCATGGGCTTTATGCGTGGGCGCTGCAGATGTATGCGGATAAGATACAGAAATGCAGAACAAAGGACATGTATGTATTAAAAGCGCTGCTGGAATTGCGCAATAAGTTCGTGAAAGAAGGTACACCGGCATGGGAACATCTCAAGAACGCAGGATATTCCAGACAGGAGA
Source organism: Faecalicatena sp. (assembly GCA_009774255.1). Classification (GTDB taxonomy): domain Bacteria; phylum Bacillota; class Clostridia; order Lachnospirales; family Lachnospiraceae; genus Schaedlerella. The sequence continues at coordinate 8,046 of VSNK01000225.1, read as the reverse complement.
TCATCTATCTGAACCTGATCCTGCGGGCGGCAGTGTGGAGCCCGGAAACGCCGGATAAGAAGTCTATTACCATAGAACGGATGGCCCTTTTTGGCTTAAAAGAACTGATAAATGCAAAAGAGATTGAAGATCCAGGGCTGCTTCCGTTTTGTGAATCTTTATTAAAGGATTACGAGTCATATGATATCCATATAGAGGGCGCCGAGGGGATACTGAGCAGCCTGATAGGAAATGTACATATCCGGGATAGGCAGATGTACCAGTATCTATATGGAATCAAAAAAGACAGGCGACTGCCGGAAGATTGGTTCTACCTTGATTTTTCGGATAAGGAATCCTGTGAGGTATCCAAATGGATGGAGCCGGAGCAGTTTATCAAATTATTCAGCGTCAGCCTGTATTCACAGGAATCGGTAAATATTGACCTGTGGTTTGATAATTACCAGGAGTATACGGGAAAACGGTATGAAGAGTTATTCTGGAAAGTGCCGGATTTCTATGTTAAGGATGTATTTCGGTTATTAGTAAAACAAAATAAGATAGATATGGTAAAGCTTCTTGAGGAGTATGCGGAGGATGAAAAATATATGCCAGAGGAAACGCTCAAAAATAAGTGGAGCATTATGAAAGGTCATATAGGTTCGATTGCCCGTTATTTAACAAGTCATGAAGTTTATCTTTTTTGGGAAGCATTTGACAGGTATTACGGAATCTGCCAATTGGACGGATTTTTCGGATACCGTGATATCGTGCTGGATGCGGTGAAGGTGCAGAGTTATGGATACAGCTTTCAGAATATGAAGTTCAAAGAAGAGATATTATCCATGGAAGAGCAGGCGAAGCTCTTTGATTGGGTGGAACTGATGGTTTACAGGAAGATGCCGCAGGAATATGAAAATTTCCTTTACAGCTTTCTTTTGATGCGTGGAGTGCGTAAGAGCTTCCCGGAAGAAAGTGTTTCCCTGTTTCATCTCATCAAGGAGGATGTTGGCGAATCAGAAAGGAACCGGTTATATCAAGAGTATTTATCAACGGATGAATGGGAAGCTTTTCGGAAAAAGGAAAACGAGAGGAGAGAACAGATAAAAAAAGATCGTCGGCAGGAAGAGCTGCAGACGTTCCGAAAACAGATTTGCGCGGATATCCAGTCATCGCAGGATATGTATGGGATTCAGGATGTGATTGCCAGACATTTATCCCATTTGTATTCTGAAAGGGAAAAAGCAGAGATATGTCTGGAACTGTTGGACAGCTATCTGGGAAAAGACTGCAAGGTAAAAAAACGCACAGCGGGAAAACTGGCAGACCATATAGTTGACCTGTTTACCCGCGGGGCGCTGGAATGGAAGACGGTTCAGGATATCATTAATAAAATGGAGGTTGTTATAGATGAATGTGGAAAAGATTAGGATACGGAGGGAATGTTGCCGGCTGCTTGAAAAAACAGGAATGAAGAAAATCCTGACGAAACAGTGTGACGAGCAGCTATTGTTGGATGGCTGCCAGAAGGTGATGGAATCGGAAGCAGTTTCCCAATTCCAGTATTTAGAAGCGGATGTGCAGAAACGCCTGATTGAGACACCTGAATTGTTAGGATATGTCCTGGGGCTTCTGCAGAATGGTTCGTCACCGGCAAGAGTGGGAACGCTGCTGAGACAGACAGAAGCAGAAGAATTGCTGCTATATAATAAGGAAAGAGTTGCTGACATTTTAATGGATCAGGATGTGGCCGGGGAGCATTTGCTGGTATATCTTAAGTATTATCAGGATCTGGAACTGTCATTGGAGCAAAAGTCTTTGCTAAGAAGCGGATTACACAATTATTTTTCACTGCAAAAGACTTGCGGGGAAAGTCTGCTGGCAGAAAACAGGAAGATTTTTTACAGTAAAGTAGTTGCGGGCAAGATGCTTAATACGATGTCTAATTATGAGGGCTGCCTTTCTGACATTGCCCACAGTCATGAAATATTTGAGGTGTTGGACGAGATATTGAGAATAGGAGGCAGCAGGCAGCACGTAGATGACGAGAATTTCCGGCAGATCAAAGAGCAGCCGGAAACTATCAGAGATTTTTTACAATGGGCAGATCGTTTTTTTACTGATGATGAGAAGCCTTCTTTTATGGAACTCCTGCTTGGCAATCACTCCCTGGTGTATGATCTTCGCCGCTTGAAAGATAAGGTGGCGAACGGAATGGATAAAGAAGCGCACCAGATGACGGGGAACAGGGCTTCTTATATTGCGTTTTTCTATAATAATGAGTTTATAGAGGAATGGAAGGGTGAACGGATAGAGGATTTGATGATTTATGCCATCACCCATAAGAAAAAGGCATTTCTTTCCCTGATCAAGAAGAAAAAAGAACTTTTTCTTTCGATACCGTTTCACTCTATCCTGTTTCAGAGAGAGTTTTATGACCGGGTGATCAATCTCAATACGATAAATGCAAGGAATCTGGAGCAATGTCTCAAGATAAAACAGTGGCCGATAGATATTCTGGAATGGTTCTATGATAGAGAAAACACGTTTGAGGAGATACGGGTTCTGAGCGGTCTGCCTAAACGGTATGCCGATCTTTATCTGAATTTGTCGCTCGCCAGGGTGGACGCGCGGTTAAAGGTAATACGGGAAGTAATCAATAAGAACTGCCTGCAGATAGATATGGAGATCCCTCCGCTGGCCAGGCAGTTGTCAGTGCAGCCTTTCTCTGTGTGGATGCAAAGAACATTTTCCCATATCAAAGGACTGGATAATATAGTAGGAATGCGGCTTTTGGAGCATTACGAACAGATGCAGTATTTGATTGGGGACATAAAGACGGTGGCTGAAGCAAGGTATATCTGCAGGAATACGGGTCTTTTCCAGGGGGAGAAAGATATACAGATCATCAGGGAACAGATCTTGGACAAGAATGAAGACTGGCAGAAGCTGAAAGAATCTTTCGGCTTCAGTGAGGAATTTATCCGGGATAATGAGGTGCGGATCAAAGAGTTTATCTACAAAGACGGCGCATATATCATGGGCACATATCTGAGAAATGTGCCGAAGAAAAAAGAAGCGCTCAGGCGGCTGGTATATGCGGAGCTGATGGGCAGGTTCCGGGAATTAAAATATTTCAGGGATGACCTGGCGGTTGAGCTGGATTATCCGATTTCTGATTCCAGCAGGAACAGATGGATGGAAAATATACAGGGGAAAAGCGGCCGGCTGCATGTTTGGGAAGAAGATGGATTGCTGCCGGTTATGCAGATGGGGCAGGTGCCGGAGGCTACCTGTCTTTCCTATGTGGACGGTGTATACAAGCAATGTCTGCTGGCATGCCACGATGCGAATAAAAAGGTTATATATCTGTCATTGGATGGAAAAATTGTGCTGCGCGCCGCGATCCGCCTGACCAAAGGGATTTATGGAAGTGTAAAGAAGGATAGCAGCCTGCCGCAGCTTGAGTTTGCAGACCTGTCTGTGCCGATATCTCGGCAAAACGAGAAACAAAAAGAGGAAGTGGAGCAGAAGGAGGAACTGATATTGTTTTTGGAAACGGCGTATATGTCGAAGCTCCCGCAGGATATGGCCGGTCCGGCAATAGAGCTGATACTTAGGCTGATGAAGAAGAAGGCAAGATTGATGGGGGTACAGTTTGCGGCCAGCCTGTTTTATAAGGAATGGAGGCCAAAGGATATGGTGTGTATGGGAATATCCATGTTTATCTCCCGGTCAAAGGCCGGTGAGCAGTATCTTGACAGTATAGGAGGCGATAACCGCATAGAGCAGGAGGGCAGCTATCGGAAGTATGTTTTTCTTGTGGAAAACAAAAAGAGATTAGAGTATGGAAGGAGTTATTTATGAGGAAAGGCAAGGAAGAATTAGGAATTAGTGGCAGAAATGATGGAATGAAAAAGATGACAAGGGAAGGAAGATGAAAATGAGTAGATTTTTAAAATTACGGACAGGAAAAAAGCTGGAGGTTTGGCCGACATATTATGCATATAATAGGACTTTGGCAATTGCATTGTTTGAGGAGGGCGAGCCATATGGTAATCTTACCTGCTGCCTGGACGATGCACCGGGAAGAAATTGCGCTTATATTGATGTAAATAATATGGGGGTGGATATTGTGGACGTGCTGGAGGAAGAAGGGGTCGGGAAAAGAACCGGAAAAAAGCATCAGTCCGGCTATGTGGTGTATCCGGAATTTTCATTTAAGGAGGAAGTGCTAAAGGATTGCACAAATGAAAATTATGAGCAGTATCTTACATGGCAGGAGGCCCTTGGGAAGGATGAAGAGTATCTTACTGCGAGCTGTCGGATCTGTTATAAGGATTTTTGTTTTACCGTGAAAAAGGAAGAGGCACAAAAATACCGGGAGTATCAGGATGGTGCGCCATATCTGATACAGAATGTCTTTCCAAACATGTCCTGTGAGGAAAGAGGGCTTTTTGCAAAAGGCCAGAATATGTGCGGTACATGTTTTAAGGAGATGTTTTCCTTTTACCAGGGAGGAGCTGAGGATGATTAAACAATATTTTTTGCTTTTTTCCTGTAATGAATGGAAAGAGTACAGCAGTATGAGACTGGTCGGGATATCAATGGATTTAGAGGTAATCTATATTATGGTTGGATCAAAAATAAAAATCGGTGATATGCTGTACCAAAGCGATGATAAAAAAGAGTCATGGGAAATCTTTCAACGGGATTATAGATTGGGAGAGGTAGAATTAGATCAGTTGAAATACGGTTTTGTAGATACATACGAAGAATTTAGTACATCGAGCCAGGAATTTGCTGAAGAGTTTTCCGAAGCAGAGGGCGTCTGGAAGATGCTGATGGAATAGTAACACACTTGCTAATCCGATATTGTTTGTGCAGTATCGGATTAGCAGGTTCTTTCGCTATACATCGAGCAATGAACATCCATTGTTGATATGACATAGATAAAAATATTTTTAGATATGTTGTGATAGTCATCGGATATGATAAAAGATGTTGTCGCATTATATAGAAAAATGTATAATGACTATATTATCAAATGTATAGAAGTTTGAAAAAGTATGATGAAATTTTGTCATAGATATTTTGTATATTTGGAATGTTTGAAAAGGTAACTCATGATAGTATTCTGATTAGCTTAAAACAGTAAATGTTTTGGAATTTGTTACAATAATCTTTAGAGTATAACGAAGGAAGAAGGAATGGAAAAACAGATGATATATCAGGGAATTGGTTATGCACCGCTGCGGTTGAGAAATGATGATAATAATAATATTATTATTAAAGCATCAGAACAGTCAGTAGAAGTCGGAGGAAGCATGATTGCCAGTTTTGCAGTCAGTACAATTGAGGATCTTGTGGACTTATTTTACCGAAGGTCTGACGAATTGTCCTTTCATGAATTTACATCAATTCTAAGCAAGTCAATGACGGATGCCATGCATGATGGGGCGAAGACCGGAATAAGTTCTATTTTAAAAGAGGCGTTGAATGTTGAAACCTTTGGGGAAATAGCAATAGACTTTACCAGCGGATTTTTCTACGAGTATTCCAGGAGTGCATATAAGCACTATAGAGGAGAGATTGATGCAGATCAATTAATTGAAAGCACTACAAGATCAGCTTTAGATAATGTTTTAGGAAGTTTAACTGGAGCGGCATGGGGATATGGGAAAAATATTTGTAGTCATATTGTTGGTTTGGGAGCAACAATTGGGACTGCGCTGGCAACACCGGCCGGAGTAATCATGGGCAGTGTATTCTGTACAGGCGTTACGGCATGCATCCGTACGACAATTATAAATAATGCGAAAAAGGATGCGTATGCAAGAATAGAAAATTCAATGGGTTCTTTTTACCATCATTTACAGGATCAGGAAGGTACTTCAATTATTCCCCTTCAGATTGTGGATGATATTTCTGATTTTACAGGAACATCTGGTTTCAGACTGAAAGGGTTGATTCCGATGTATAATATTATCTCTGATTTTGAGGAATACAAGTACCGGAAGAATGTTCTTGTAAATATGGAAAAAGAATTTCTGTTAAAAAGAGCTGGATGGGACTATAAAACATATCAGATGAAACAGACTATGCTTGATATGCAGAGACAGCGTGTCGGACAGCTGGAGATGAGATATGATGCGGCTATAGAGGAACTCAAAACAGACTTTGAGTTAAAGTTACGTTATGGAGTAGAAGAACAATATCGCCAGTATCTATCGGCAGTCCGATATATCAATGGAGAAATTGAAACGAAATGTTACGAGTTGAGAAAAATGGAAAGAGAGCATGAAGCTGTTTCTAAAGAACTGCAACTGAAAAGAGAAGTTAACCGTAAATTTATTGATTTATTAGAGACGATGAAGATTGATGATAAAAGTTCATCAGATGAAGTGAAAAAAATGGTTGGGACGATTATAGAACAACTTGATGAAGATTCTTTTGTAGCAGCAGTGAATCCAGAAGATATTGTCCCGATATTGAGGTGAGTATATGTTTTTTAAGAAGAGACTGGCAATGTTTTATCGGACTGTACTCCGGGAAAAAGGGGAGAATGTAAAATTTCTTGCTCAGGATATGGAAAATTATATCAGCCAGAAGCAGGCTGAGGTATCAGATTACAAGAATTATCTAAACCAGTCCTTTAACCAGTTGGTGCAGGAAAAAGTCGAAGAGTATGAAAACACAAAAGAGCTATATAATGAGTTGTGTAGAATACTGTTGGAATATTCACAGTGTTCCTTTGAGATTCATCTGTTGGGGAAACAAAAACAGGATGTTTTTACAGGGCAGAAATTATGCGGTATTAGACAGAGAATCATATCTGAATATCAAAAAAACTATTATACAGCTATAGGAGAATGCAAAGAACTGCTCCAGATGCTGGAAAGGGCGACGGATGACACCATGTATAATTATCTTATTTTATATCACAATCAGGAATTGATAGGGGTTATTCCGGATAAGATAGAAGAACATGCAGAAGTGGTAAAGTATGCAGAACTACAGCAGAAATTGTATGGTTGCTGTGAAGGCAGTTTAGCAAAGAATGCATGGTTTTATGCAAAGACGGTAGAGGAAGAGTTGCGCATATATAGAAAAGAAGAGGAACAGCTGAAAGTTATTAGAAGACAGATTTATGGAAAAATTGAGGACTGTAAGGCAGCGAGGGAGCAGCTAAAACGTGTGGGCAATATATTGAAAGAAAGAATGGATGATTTGAAAGCACTGCAACAGTCGTTGCAAAGCAGGCAGCAGCAACTATTTAGTGAGGCGCGGAAAATATGGGAGGATTATGTCGCCAGAGGCGATGTCTGCCGGGAGTATGACTATCAGATATTTGTTAATCAGCAGAAAATAGATCTGCTGCAAAAAGAGATTGAAGGAAAAAGGGATAAGATAGCCGATAAGAAGTCTAGACAGGAAGCAATAAAAAATGCCCAGAGTGATGCGAAAAATAAGCGGAATACTCTCATTGAAGAGAATAAATTTGATGCAATGATGTTAAAGGGCTATGGAGAAAATATTCGTAAAATCAAAGAACAGAAAAGTACATATCTGGGTATTGCGGCTAGAGCACGGGAGAGAAGAGGTTCTTTGTGCTGGGAACACAAGTGTCTATCACAGACTGTGCGGGAAATTAAGAATTCTCATACGAATGATCCGAGGTTTAGTGACAAAATCAGCAAATTGAACAGTCTAAGCTATTATATTAATAAGGCGGGGGCAGAAAATGACGAATTTATGGGACGAGTGGAGTCTTGCAACAGGGAAATAGAGGAAGAAAACAAACATGCTGCATATCACAAGGCAAACTTAGAGAGAAGGAACTTGGATATTGACAGATATAAAAGTGAACTGGATTCCTTGTCGGAAGACTATACAGCAGTTCAAGGAGATATAAACTTATTGAATGCTGAAATAGATATTATTTATAGCAAAAAAAAGCCTTATCGTGATACAATAAATTCTTTAAGGAGACAGAAACAGGCATATATTGATTCGCAATTTGATAAATTTAAGGAACTTATAGGAACGTGCCGGAGGCTGTTGGAG
>VSNK01000224.1 GCA_009774255.1 Faecalicatena sp. | reverse complement strand
TCTGGCCCATCTGGCAGCAGGCGGCGGTGATCCTCTGGAAATCATAAAGAAATATTACGACAGGAGCTCATTTGTACACTTAAAGGAGCTGGACGACAATGGATTTGCTCCTTTGGGTACAGGCAGGCTGGATATCGACGGAGTATTGGATTTCCTGAAGCAGAAAAACTACGGAGGCGACTATCTGGTAGAGGTGGACGGTTATGCGGGCGATCCGGTGTACGCATGCAGAACCTCCTATGAATTCCTGAAAGGAAAGCTTTTCTAAACATAGTAAGAAACATGCGCATGAGCAGGTAGTTACAAATTACATAGGCGTTACATTTTAGAACAGGAGAGGAAAAGATGAGAAGAAAAATAGGAAGTGTTCTGTTATCAATGGCAATGATCGGCGCACTCTTAGGCGGCTGCGGGAGTCCCGAAGCAAGTGAGGAAGGTAACGCGCCGGAGGAGGTTCAGACAGAAGAGACGGAAGAAAATTCTGCGGATTCAGGTACGGAGGATGCGGCGGAGAGCAAAGCGGATTCCGGCGGGGATACAGATGGAACCAGTATATTATCGACGGGGCCGAACGGGGAGAAGGCGACACCGGCATCCGAGATCACCTTTACTGACGAAGAGATGGAACAGATCCGAAACGGAGGATACAAAGCGGCAATCTCACTGCACTACGGCGGAAATGACTGGGCAACATCGCAGTTAGAAGGCTTAAAAGCAACCTTTGCGGAGCTTGGGATTGAGCTTGTGGCAACCACGGACGCGGATTTTTCGGCAGAGCAGCAGGTATCCGATATCGAGACGATCATGGCAAAAAATCCGGATGTCATCATCAGCATCCCCACGGACGCAACGGCTACCGCGGACGCATTTCAGAAGGCGGCAAAGGACGGAGTCAAGCTGGTATTTATGGACAATGTACCGGCAGGCATGACGGCAGGCGAGGATTATGTAAGCTGCGTTTCCGCGGATAATTACGGAAACGGCTGTGTGGCGGCAGAGCTGATGGGCGAAGCGCTGGGCGGAAAAGGGCAGATCGGAATGGTATATTATGACGCGGATTTCTTCGTGACAAACCAGCGGGACGACGGCTTCCGCAAGACGATGGCAGACAAATATCCGGATATCGAGATCGTGACCGAACAGGGTTTTACGGATGAGAACGGCTGCTCGGAGCAGGGAGACGCGATCCTGACCCAGTATCCGATGATCAACGGAATCTATGCAAGCTGGGATGTACCGATGGAGGGCGTGCTTTCCTCTGTCAAAGCATCAGGGCTTACCAGCGAGGAGGTCAAGCTGACGACCATAGATCTGGGCAACAATATCGCGAAAGAGATCGCGGAAGGCAACGTAGTGGGGCTGGGCGCGCAGCTTCCCTATGACCAGGGAGTGGCAGAGGCAATGCTGGCCGCATATTCCCTGCTTGGAAAAGAAGCACCCACCTATGTCGCGGTTTCGGCAAAGAGAGTGGAGCAGTCCAATATCCTGGAGGCCTATGAAGATGTCTACCATGCAGGGGCGCCGGACTGGCTGCAGAAAGCGGCAGGTAAGTAAAAGTTACTGCTCATACCTGTGCCGTGCGCCGCACGGCCACAGGCCGGTAAAATAAGGAGGATATGATGAACCAATACGTGCTGGAGATGCGGGGGATTGAAAAATCCTTCGGAGTACGGGTACTCAAAGGTGTGGATTTTTCCCTGAAAAAAGGGGAAATCCACGCGCTGGTGGGCGGCAACGGAGCCGGGAAATCCACGCTGATGAAGATCATGACAGGCGTGTATACCAAGGACGCGGGCGAGATACAGGTCAACGGACAGGCGGTATCCATAGCGGATACCCATGATGCGAAGAGAAATGGGATCGGAATGATCTTTCAGGAATTGTCCCTCGTTCAGAGCATGACGGTGGAGGAAAATATTTTCCTCGGTACGGAGGTTGTGGAAAAAGGGCTTCGGAAGACGGCCTATATGACGGAGCGGTCACGGGAGGTCTTGGATGAACTGGGGATCGACGTGGACCCCAAAGATGTGGTCGGAAATCTCAGTGTAGGCATGAGCCAGATGGTGGAGATCGCGAAGGCCATGGAAAAGAACGCCAGGATCCTTGTCCTGGACGAACCCACGGCGTCCCTGTCGGATACGGAGACCAGACAGCTTTTTAAGATGATGCGGGAGCTCCAGGAGAAAGAGGTGTCCATGATCTACATCTCACACCGTATGAGTGAGATCATGGAGATCGCGGACAGCATTTCCATCCTGCGTGACGGAAAGATCGTACATACGGGGCGGATCGCGGACATCACGATGGACGAGATCATTGCGCATATGATGGGGGAGAATACGGGAAAGAAATTCGACTGGGTGCCGAGGACCTATGACCAGGCAGGACCGGATCTGCTGAGTGTGGAGCACCTGAAAGTCAATGAGCGGATCGCGGACATTTCCTTCAGCCTGAAAAAAGGAGAGATCCTCGGGTTCGCGGGGCTGATGGGAAGCGGCAGGACGGAGATACTGGAAACACTGTTCGGGCTCAGAAAAAGGGAAGGCGGAACCGTAAGCCTGAAAGGCGAACCCGTGTATGCGGGAAATCCCGGGGAGGCCATCCGAAACGGCTTTGCGCTGATCCCGGAGGACAGAAGAAAAAAGGGGCTTGTTCTGATTCATTCTGTCAAGGAAAACGCGATCCTGCCCAAGGTGGCGAAGCTGCGGAAGCAGGGGATCTTCGTGGATGAAAAAGCAGCGGTTGAAATGGTAAATGATAACGTGCAAAAGCTCAATATCGTGACAGATGATATTTATAAGCGGATCAATCTGCTGTCCGGCGGCAACCAGCAGAAGGTGGTCATTGCCAAATGGATGAATATGCAGCCCGAGGTCATGATGCTGGACGAGCCGACGGCAGGCGTCGATGTGGGGGCAAAGGCGGAGATCATCGACCTGATCAGGAATTATGCCGATGAGGGAAAGGGCGTTCTGTTCGTATCTTCGGAGCTGGCAGAGCTTATGGCAGTCTGTGACAGGATCATTACCTTATATGACGGGCGGATCACAGGAGAGATCAACCGGATCGATTTAAAGGCGGAGGAGGAGCTACAATATGCAATTCAGCAAAAATAAAAAGAACATACAGTGGGATAAATATATGGTCTATATCATCTTTGCCGCCGTATTTATTCTGTTTGCGGTGATTCTCGGAAACAAAGGGTTCTTGCAGCCAAGGAACCTGGTCAACATTCTGAGGCAGACTGCAATGATATCAGTCATGGCGGTTGCAGGCGTTTTTGTCATGGCGGCGGGACAGATCGACCTGACAGTGGGGGCGGTCACGGCCATGACGGCGATGCTGGTATCCCTCGTCCTGCAGGCGACAAACAGTATCTTGCTGGCACTGCTCGTAGGTATTGGATTCGGCATGATCGTGGGCTGCATCAACGGATTACTGGTTACGAAATTAAAGCTTCCGGCTTTTCTGGCTACCCTGGGTACGATGGAGCTGGTAAGGGGTGCGGCCATGTGGATCACGGATACGGCCGCGGTTCCGATTGACAACAAGACCTTCTGTACGATCTTCGGGATCGGAAGCGCGGCAGGGATTCCGGTACTTGTACTGTGGACGATTCTGTTTTATGTGATCGGGATTCTGATTTTTAATAAATGTGCCTTCGGCAGGCACATCCTCGCAACAGGCGGAAATGAAAATTCGGCCATTTACAGCGGGATCAATACGGTGAAAGTGAAGATCATCGCATTTACGATGTCCGGGGCATTCGCGGCATTTGCCGGAATCATGTACGCGGCGCGGATGCAGGCAGGAAGGTATTCCTACGGAGACGGTGATGAAATGTCCGTGATCGCGGCGGTTGTGCTTGGCGGAACCGCGATGTCAGGCGGAACCGGCTCCGTGATCGGGGCGCTGTTCGGCTCCGTGCTCATGGGGATGATGAACAATGCGGTCATCCTGGCGAACTTAAGTTCCGCACAGCAGACCATGATCAAGGGCGGGATCATCATCCTTGCGGTTGCCATCAGCAACCTGAGCCAGAGAAAAAAGAATAACTGATATCGTACTGGAACAAGGGCAGACGGATCTGTGGTCTGCCGTTTGGGACGGCTGGCTGTTCATTGAGAAAGAATAAATTAAAAAATAAAAGACAGGAGGATTTTATCATGAAAAAATTAAACGTAGGACTGGTAGGCGCAGGCTTTATGGGAAAGGCACATGTAGTTGCCTATTCGAATATGCCGAAATTTTTCTGGCCGGCACCGGCGGTTCCGGTTTTAAAGACAATCTGCGATATCGAGCCATCGATCGCGGAGGAGGCAAAGGAACGGTTTGGATTTGAGAAGTGCTGTACGGACTGGCATGAGATCATCAACGACCCGGAAATCGACGTGGTAAGCGTCTGCACCCCCAACGACTCCCACGCTCCTATCGCCATCGCGGCGCTGCAGGCCGGCAAGCATGTGATCTGTGAGAAGCCCATCGCTTCCACGCTGGACGATGCGAAAGCCATGGCTGAGGCGGCCGAGGAAGCGGGGAAAAAAGGCATCGTAAGCATGAATGCGTATCAGTACCGGAGAGTGCCGGCCATCGACCTGGCCAAAAAATTTATCGATGAAGGGGCAGTAGGGGATATCCTGAACGTCCGCTGTACCTATCTGCAGAGCTGGTCCGCAGACCCGGATTCTCCCTTGTCCTGGAGATTCCAGAAGGATATTGCCGGAGCAGGGACGCTGGGCGATATCGCCTCCCATGTGATCGACATCGCGCAGTATCTGGCCGGCGACATCGATGAGGTGGTTTCCATGGTGAAGACCTATATCAAGGAACGTCCGGTACAGGAGGGCGGAGTTGACCTGCTGGGCACGGTAAAGCTGGGATCGGAGGCGCCCAGAAAAGAAGTCGATGTGGACGATGAGGATGCATTTCTTGTGAAATTTAAGAGCGGAGCGGTGGGAAGCATCGAGGCAACCCGCAACGCATGGGGAAGAAACAACTTCATTACGGTAGAATTACACGGTACAAAAGGAAGCATTGCGTTCAATTATGAAAGGCTGAATGAGCTGCAGGTATGTTTTGCGGATGATCCGGATGACAGAAGAGGCTTTAAGACGATCTATACCGGTCCGGCACATTTCCATGGGGAAGTGACCTGGAATATTCCGGGCATGAATATCGGATACGGCGAACTGAAAACAATCGAAATGTATGAATTTATCAAAGCCATCACGGAAGGATACCAGCCAAGCACCAGCTTTGGAGTTGGATATCGTGTGGAGAGAGTCTGCGGAGCGGTCATGAAATCGGCAGAAACCAGGCAGTGGGTGAAGGTAGAAGACTGAAAAAAACGGCAGAAGCCCGTATGTTTATGGGCTTCTGCTTTTTCTTTTTTTCTTACGATTCAAAGCCACATAAAAATTGACTTTTTTTCGCCGGACGGTATAATTAAGATATTACAAGCGGGTAGGAGACTGGAGATTATGGCTACGATTAATGATATCGCGAAAATGGCTGGCGTATCTGTTTCTACAGTATCGCATGTGGTGAACAAGACAAGGTATGTCAGTCCGGAAAAAGTCGAGAAAGTGGAAAAGGCAATACAGGAATTAGATAACCTGCCGAATTTTATCGTAAAAAAAGCAGCTGTCCTGACGGCACAGGTGAAAGGGCAGTATATATTGATGGTGATCGCCGATAAAAAAAGCGATTTTCAGCGCCGGATCGAGCAGCAGATTGATGAACGGCTGAAACAGACAGGCTATACCCTGATCACGGTGGAGTGTAATTCCGACATTTCCGGGATGGAAGGATTTTTCCGGATACTGCTGGAGAGCAATGCGGTCGCAGGGGCACTGGTCTTTCCGGACGAAAAGGATGTGCTTCTGCACCGCATCCTGGCAGATGCGAAGATACCGGCAGTGATCCTTGGACGGGAGGTCAAAGATTACATGGCGGATATGATCTATACGGATACCATGGACGGTGCATATAAAGCTGCCAGGCATCTGATCCGAAAAGGACATGAGCGGATCGGGTTCCTGGGGAGGAGCAGGGAGCGGACACCGCAGCGGCTGGACGGATTTAAAAAGGCGCTGAAGGAGTACGGCATCCCGGAGGTGCCGGAGTATATCCATCCGTGCCTGCAGAGGGAACAGGATGTTTTCGACGTTCTGGACAAGCTCCTGGACGGTGAACGGCTGCCCACTGCACTGCTCATCGCGAACTATGCGGTGGTGATCCCGTTTTTAAAATACATCAATGCCCACAATATTTCATGCCCGGAAGATATTTCCATCGTGTGCTTCGGCAGCTTTGACTGGGCGCCCCTGCATACGCCTGCGCTGACAACAGTGGAGCAGGATACGGAGCAGCTGGCGGAGATTGCGGCCGACGTGCTTATGAAACGGATTGAGAATAAGGAATGTGCAAATGCGCCCGCCTGCGAAAGTATTTATCAGACCGTGACCCTGCCTACAAAGCTGGTCGTGCGTTCATCCACCTGCGGAATCGGCCGGGGCCCGTTTGGAGAAAAGGCGGCCTCCATGAATGAACTGATGCTGTCGGAGAAGGAGATACGGAGTATCCGATTAAAAAAGACTACGGCGGTGATCTCCTTCCACTATGCCGGAAAAGCCTGGATGGAGCTGCACCTGAAAGGAATCCGGAATATCTTTGACAATCTGGGCATTTCGATCATTGGGACAACGGATGCACACTTCGATCCCAGGCTTCAGTGCAGACAATTGGAGAGCCTCAGGATGCTGGAGCCTGATATTTTGATCGCCATGCCGACAGACAATAAGACCACGGCGGATGCATTTCAAAAGATTGCGGACAGCGATATCCATCTGATTCTGATTTCAAATGTCCCGGCCGGGCTGCATCATGGAGATTATGTGACCTGTGTCTCCATCAATGAGCATTCCCATGGGCAGAACATGGGCCATGGTCTTGGAGAATATATGCGGCAGCATAAACTGAAGCATTATGGCATGATCGTCCATGGGGCGGATTTTTACGCCACGACCCAGAGGGACAGCGCGGCAAGGCAGGTGATGAGTGAGGAATATCCGACGATGCACCTGTGCGGGTCGGTCAGCTTCGAAAAAGAAGATGAGGTCTATAAGAAGGCCGGCGACCTGATCAAACGGTATCCGGAAATTGAGGCCCTCTACATTTCCTGGGACGGTCCGGCGATGGAGGTGATCGCCGCGCTGACCGAGCTTGGCAGGACAGATATCGCCATCGTGACCAGCGACCTGGATTATGCGGATGCCTTAAATATGGCGAAGGGCGGCATGATCAAGGCGCTGAGCGCACAGTGCCCCTACGAGCAGGGGCAGGCCATTGCGCTGGCGGCAGCCAAAGCTGTTTTAAATAAAACGGTTCCTCCCTTTATCGGGATTGAATCGATCAGCGTCACGTCGGATAACCTGCTGAAATCCTGGAAGCAGGTATTCAAGGAGGATCCCCGGCCGGAACTGCTGCAGGCGTTCAGGGAAAACCCGAATTATACTGAGCGCCAGATAAATCTGCCGCTCAGTATCATGTGATGCGCACAACTCCTAAGGAAGTGTGCCGCTTTGCGGCTGCGGCCGGCGCGATACTCACGGCAGATTTCATCGGCCGGTAAACTTGATTTCATCACCGACCTGAGCCAGATCTCTCACATCCCGTTCAATATATGTCCGGACATACGCTCCGTAGAACATCTGCCAGTCATACTCCGGATGTGTACAGAGTTCGGGCATGCAGCCGCGCCAGATGATATCCCAGATCTGGTCATAGGAAATGTCTTTTCCGAGATCCGGCAATCCTGTGATCAAAGAGGAACAGAAAACGCACACTTTTGTTTGAAATGGAATAAAAAATGTTAAAATGAGAAAAATATTTGAAGAAAATGGATGTTTGTGTTAAAGTGAAAGCAAAGAGCATTCATGGAGGGAACAGGCCGTATGGAAAGTGTTGTAAGATTAGCTTCATTAGCCATTTCGAATATTAAGAATGTCAGAAATGGTGAGATTGTAATGTCAAATGCATATCGAAAACAGTTTTCTGACAAAAAAGCAGAAGTGTTGGGAATCTATGGTCAGAATGGCTCGGGAAAGACAGCGGTTATCGATACGCTATATTATTTACAGAAGATTATGACGGGCAGCCCGCTTGATGAAGAGGCTGCCGAATATATTGACTCGAATACCGAACAGGCGGAGATTCGCGCCGATTTCCATATTTTCATGGAAGAGGTAATCTACGAAGCGAGTTATAGAGTGCAATTGCGGAAACATTTAAAAAAAGTGGAAATCGTCCGGGAGGTATTGAGCTGTGCTGTAAATAAGGATACTTGCAGAACAAATAAAACGGTATTCATGGATTACCGGAGGGAAGAAACAGAACCTGTATTTACACCAAAAAAAAGACTGGATGAGGTCGCGGAAGCTGCGAAAGATAATAAAACGGATTTGATCGTTGCAAGAAGGATTGCCGAAAAAGAGCATTGTTCTTACATTTTTGGCGAGAGCAGCAGGGAGATTTTCTGCAGGGAATATGCAAATAATTTCAGGCATTATTCCGAGGTGATCCAAGCTTTATTTTTATTTGCGCTGAAAGATTTATTTGTAATACGCAACTCACATTCCGGAGTGATTTCCGCAAAGTTTTTATTGCCCATGGCCTTTAAGATAGAAAAAGATGAAATAAGGGTTAAGGGGGATTTCGCGGTTCCGTTGACGGAGCCGGTCGTTCTTAATAAGGAAAGAAAACAGATTTTGGATATCATTGTTGCGCAGATTAACATGGTTTTATATACGATTATTCCCGGAATGAAGATCGATGTATATCATTATGGGGAACAGCTCACAGACGATGGTGAAAAAGGCTGCAGGGTGGAACTGGTGTCAATCCGTGATAATATGCCTCCGATTCCAATCCGGATGGAATCGGAGGGAATTATCAAAATTATATCTATTTTAAATGCATGGATTCAGGCATTTGGAAATTCATCCATCTGTCTGGCAATCGATGAATTGGATGCAGGTGTTTTTGAGTATATGCTTGGGGAACTGCTTGATATTTTCAGTAAAAGCGCGAAAGGACAATTGATTTTTACATCACATAATCTGCGGCCTTTGGAAATGCTGGATAAGGACAGTATTATGTTTTCAACGGCAAATCCCGATAGACGCTATATTCATA
>VSNK01000223.1 GCA_009774255.1 Faecalicatena sp. | reverse complement strand
GGGGATTGCTCTTGCGATTTATACGTTTTCGTACGGATAGCGCAGTAAATGCGCTATCCTGTGCTGAGTAGTTACGTCAGTCTTCTATTCTGTCAGTCTTCTATTACCGCTGCCGTATGTTCGACATAAAGCTTCTGAATGGCATCAATGGATCCAAGACCTTTAATCTGTACATCCACATTTTCAAACTTTCCGGAAGCACGGAACATACTGATCCATGAATCTTCCTCTTCTCCTGCCATATCATTATTGGCGTGATCGCCAGCTACCACCATCAGCGGTCGAAGTATTACTTTTTTATAACCTGCCTGTGTCACGGCATCTATTACTGCCTCACAGGATGTTTCCTCCGGCTCTCCTTCTACGGTGCCGATAAATGCATAATTGTATCCAAGCGCGTCCATCTGCGACTGCATCTGACTATAGGATACCTTTGCCGTATGGGAAGTCCCATGTCCCATAAACACGAAGGCAGTACCGTCCTCCCTGGCCGCATCCAGGCTTTCATACTCCGCATCCTTGACTGCTGCTTCCGTAAGTGCCTTTGCAACCGCTTCTTTATCTGCATTGATTACTGTGGCATCCATACCAACTTCACCGAGAAGCGGCTCCGCAACCTTTACTGTTTCGAACTGATCTCTATATGCTTCCACCTCTTCCATCAATTCATCATACTCTGCCCCATGCATCAGATGCGTTGGCTGCACGACCAGATTCTTTACCCCATTTGCTGCCGCACGCTCCAATGCCTGCTGCATATTGTCGATGAACTCGCCATCCCGCGCCTGCACATGGTTGATAATAATCTGCGCCGTAAAAGCCCTTCTTACGGACCAGTCAGGATTTGCTGCCTGTATTGCGTCTTCAATTCCTTTGATATCATCCACACGGCTATCGTTAAATGAAGTTCCGAAGCTGACTACCAGAATTTCATTTTCCCCGATATCATCCTGATTTCTCGGATCGTCTTTCGAAGCATCGCCGGTATCCCTTCCAAAATAATCCGGATCCGCTTCTTCGCCTTCCACCAGTTCTTTCTGGGCATCGGTCAGCGCATCCCATGCCTCTTTTGCCTGCGCACACTGCGCATCCGTATCCTCTGTCCTCTCCTGCACATAGATTGCATCAATCAATGCGGCAACTTCATCGGCTGCCGCCTGATCAGAAGCCTTATAATCCTCTCCCGCTGATTCCTCTGTCTGAGCCTGGCTGTCCTCATCTTCTGCCGATTCTGAACTCGTTGTATTTCCATCCTCTGTCCGTACGGAATCCTCCGCTGATGTCGGAGCGTCCTTTGAACAGCCTGCCAACGCCAGTGAACAGGTCATAACACCCATTAATAAAACAACTACCAGTTTCTTCTTCATTTTTTCCTCTCTTCCTCCCTGCTATGTCACAAGGAAATGGTTTTTATTAAAATATCGGTATCTGCTCAGTACCCTCGCAGATACGCCGCAATCCCATGAAAATTGGCTTCGCCAATGGGGATTGCTCTCGCAGTCTCTACGTTTTCGTACAGATAGCGCAGTAAATGCGCTATCCTGTGCTGAGTAGTTACAAAAATCGCGCAATATTTTATTCTATATGAAAATTCGGAGAAGTTTCCTATTGAAGAACAAAAAATCCTCTGCCATGACTACGGCAAAGGATTCATACACAAAATAAGCCTGCCAGATACACCGATGCAAACGATCTCCATCGTGCTTTCTGCAAGTTCAAAACGTACAACCAATTACTCGTGGTCTGAAACAAATGTTTCCGTACAGCATTCAGGCAGGTCTCCCGGCTTATAGATCATCACATCTGCCGTCTTCCCAGGAAAAGATATCCTTGATTCCCAGTGACATATCGGCTTCTACTCCCTAATTACGGTGACGAGTTCGTACAGGATTTGCACCTGTTTCCCTTTTCACCAAAACCAATGCTTATTCTTGTTCCACGCATTGTTTTGACACCTGTATGCTTCTTATTCAATTGTACAAAGTATAACATATTTTTTCTTAATGTCAAGAATTGTGAATAAAATATATGAGAAATTCAACCGTCGCTTATATTTGTTCCAATTCACGGCCTAATCGGTCGCAAACTGGAATGCAGCCAGCCCATTGAGAAGTCGCCTGACGGCGGTCCTAAGCGCCTGTGACGCTTGTTTAGGACCGACCGAAATGGAGTGTATTTTGAATACTCTTTCCTCTATCGGCGCAAACTGAAAAATAACAGCATTTTGATTTAAGGGAAAATCCATTTACCCATTAAACTTTCCCTTAAATTATGCTATATTTTAAGGGAAAGGAGCGTGATTAAGGGCATGAGGACGTTCAATTATTCATTGATCAAAGACCAAAAATGGGATTCTGACATGCTTGGATATATCGCTGCCATCTACCGGGAAGCCGGAAAGCAGGAGCAATACCTGAAGCAGCGTCCCGAAGAGCTTGAAAAGCTGGTGGAGATCGCGAAGATCCAAAGCACCGAGGCATCCAACGCGATCGAGGGCATTATTACTACCAATACGCGTATCAGGCAGCTTGTGGAGGAACGAACCACTCCGAAAAACCGTGATGAACAGGAGATTGCCGGCTATCGTGATGTCTTGAATATCATCCACGAAAGCTTCGATGCCATTCCGATCACGAAAAATTATATCCTTCAGCTGCATAAGATCATGTACAGCCACATGAACAATCCCCTGGCCGGACAGACGAAAAATGTCCAGAATTATATCAGCGCAAGCTATCCTGACGGGCATTCGGAGATCCTGTTCACCCCCCTTGCCCCATACGAGACTCCGGAGGCCCTGGATAAGATCTGCGAAGAGTACAACAAGGTGATCGGGAATTTTGAGCTGGAACCGTTGATTGCCATACCGGTATTCATTTATGATTTTCTGTGTATTCATCCCTTCAACGACGGCAACGGAAGAATGAGCCGGCTGCTGACTACGCTGCTCTTATACCGCAGCGGATTTTATGTCGGAAAGTATATCTCTCTGGAAGCAAAAATCGCGAAAGACAAGGATCTGTACTATGACGCGCTGAGCCGGTCGCAGGATGGCTGGCACGAAGGCACTGAGGATATCATTCCATTTATAAAATACATTCTCAGTACCATCCTCGCGGCATACAAAGATTTTGGGGATCGTTTTTCGATCGTAGAGGAAAAGCTCCCGGCCATTGATATGGTGAAAAAAGCGGCTGAATATAAGATCGGAAGATTCACGAAGCAGGATATCCGGAAATTATGCCCGTCCCTGAGCATCAGTTCTATTGAAGGCTCTCTGCGGAAATTGGTAGAGAACGGTGAGTTTAAGCGCGAAGGGGTTGGGAAATCAACCTTCTATATCCGGTTGAAATAAATACCAACTGTACGGTTCATAAATTCTGAGGTACCAGATATTCCCTTAAATGGAACGCGATTCCCTTAAAATCACCATATTTTTAAGGGAATCGCGTTCCGTTTAAGGGATAACATTCTACTCATATTCCTCGATCGTCCATTCATCCCGCCATTCAATCCTTACCTGGTTCCCGTCGAATTTCAGCGGAAGCCATACATAATCGGATACCGACGAATTGATCCGCAGATCCTTCGCGTCCTCTTCCGTAAATACAAACTCAATCTCCGGGTCAAAGATCCGGCGGAATTTTTCCTGAACCTTATCAGAATATGCTCCCGTTTCGTACCCATTACTGTTCCCACTGCAAGCACCGGTACATTCGCTGTCAGCGCCGCAATCCCGCGCAGGATATTTCTAATAATCTGCCCTGTGCTTTTTGACATTTCCTTATCACAACACAAGAAATGCTTTACACCCAAATTTCATTTTGTTACAATGAAATCATCTTAATAAACTGTATTTTCAAGAAAAGGTGGTGAACATTATATGACCGGAAAAGAAATAGTAAATTTAATTCGGCAGCTTAGGAAAGATGGTATGAGCGATACAAAAATTCTCGATTTGATAGAATACATTGAAACACACGATCCAAAAGAGCAGGACGACGATCAATGATCTTTCAAAAAAAGGACACCTCATCTTGTATTAGATGGATGTCCTTTTTCTTTTTTATCCACAAAAATGCGTTTTAATAAACTCTAATGACTCTTCTGATTTTTTTGCAATTGTACCGTCCTGAATCATACGGATGACGTAACTACTCAGTACCTTCGTAGTTACGCCGCAATCCCATAAAAATTGCCTGCGGCAATGGGGATTGCTCTTGCGATTTATACGTTTTCGTACGGATAGCGCAGTAAATGCGGCATCCCCTCCGCAAGCATGTCATGTACCTCAATCCCTGCATCTCGGAGCAGCCGGGCGTATTTTTCCCCTCATGTTTCAGGCAGTCGTTATCCGCATAGCAAATAATGGCTTTCGGCAGACCCTTCAGCTCTTCTTCCGACGCAAACACCGGGGACACAACCGGAAGATCCGCTTCTTCCCCGCAATGCAGTTCATTGAACACATACATAATCGGCCCCTGAATGCTTCCCGGACCTTTTGGCATAGGATCCGTATAGGAATCCAGCATCGGATACATCCCAGGTTACCCTGCACGCTCCGGCAAAAAGCGGATTTTATATGTTCCGTCTCCCACGTAAAATCGTTACAGTTCGCTGGCTGGCCAGTGAACTGTAACGCAACCAGCCCATTGGAAAATCGCCTGACGGCGAGGGGCTGGTTGCCAGCAACCGCTATTTTACTGGCCGGATGCCTTGCAGCGGGGTGCAAGGCACCGTGAATAGTAACCTTTTGCGGTCACATTACAATAAACGTGTGTTTGGCTCTTGAATTCTGTTGCCACATGTGCTATATTAAGCATAGAAAAAGGGAAAGCCATAGAAGCGGCTCTACCCCTCAAACAACTAAGCTAAAACCTCCTATGAGGTAAGCCGTCACTATGGGCAGTAGTGGCGGCTATTTCTTTTTATCCTTGAAAATCTGATAACACAGACCTACAAGTGCAATGACAAATATACAAAACTGGAATAACTCCGCATATGTAACATTCATCCGCATCGCCCCCCTTTCTTTCGTCCGGAGGGCTGTTATACCCTCCGCAAAATACAAGAGGGGTAAAGCCGCCTTTGGCTCTATGGTTTCCCATGAATGGAGTATAGCACACATTTCCGTGTCAGGCAATTATAATATTCTGTTTTCTCTCAATAGCTTGTGTAAAGTGTTACAGGTCACACCTGGTCAAGGTGACCTGTAACTGTGGATGTCCTTTTTCTATTACTCGGCGGAAACCGATTGTGAAACATTGATGGATAGGGTATAATAGGAACAACTTATCAGAACACGATCATGAACTGGCTGAAAGCTATGATACAGAAAGAAGATTTCCATAATTTGTATCGCGCAATGGAAGATGAAAATGCCCGGAGAATGACGGATATATTAAATGGCAGCTTTTACGATAGTGCGGAAAACTTGCCCACAGGGAAAGCGACCACTAAGAGTTCTAAAAGACAGAACTCAAGTGTCTGCTTTTATCATTGTTTTTTTGACAGGAATCTTAAGCCAAAGCGAGAATTACCTGGTAAAATCCAACCGTGAATTAGGGAATGAACGCTCTGATATTATGTTGAGGAGCCCGTCCCTGCGGGGCAGGTCATTTATTCTGGAAGTCAAGGTATCGGATGATATTGATGATTTGGAAAAGGATGCCCAAAAAACTCTTGAACAAATCTATGATAAAAAATATATGGAAGAATTGCGCGCGGAAGGGTATAAGAAGATTGATTGTTATGGGATCGCATTTTCCGGAAGGATTGTGAGATCCGGTTTGGGAAAGCACAAGAGTAGGATCAGAATTTATTGGCGTAGAAGGATGAAAAATGTGTTTATTTCATAAGGAGGTATGGATGGATGTCAGTCAGGCTGCCGATCGGAATTGAATGGTTCAGGGAGATCAGGGAAAAAGGAAGCTACTATGTGGACAAAACGGAAGCAATCAAAGAACTCTTTGATGAGGATTTTAAAGTGATTCTCATTACGCGGCCCCGCCGTTTTGGAAAGACACTGTTTATGGATACGCTGAGAGAATTTTTTGATATACGAAAGGACAGCAGAGAACTGTTCGAAGGGTTGGAGATTTCAAAGTATCCGGAATTATGTGATAAATGGATGAACCAACATCCGGTTCTTTTCCTGACGTTGAAGGATATTGCCGGAGGAGATTTTTCCGGCGCTTATGGGATGATGAAGTTTGTGATTGCCTCTCTGTGCAGAGACCACACTTATTTACTGAACAGCGAACAGGTACTAAGGGAAGATAAGGAGCTATTTGAACGGCTGTCTTATCAAAAAGGAACAACGGAAGATATGCAAGGGGCGCTGTTTACGCTGATGCGGATGATCTCGGCGCATTTTGGAAAATCGGTCATTCTTCTGGTGGATGAGTATGACGTGCCGCTGGCTAAGGCCAGTGACCGGGGATATTACAGGGAGATGCTGGATGTGATCCGGGTGTTTCTGGGGATGGCATGGAAGAGTAATCCCAGCATGGAGTTTGCCATAGTTACGGGATGTCTTCGTATTGCGAAGGAGAGTATCTTCACCGGCGCGAATAACTTCGTCTCCAACTCCGTATCGAACAGGCGGTTTGGCCGCTATTTTGGATTTACGGAAAAAGAGGTAAGGGAATTGTTGGAAGCAGCAGGATTGACAGAGCACCTTGCAGAGATGAAGCACTGGTATGACGGGTATCTTTTTGGGGAAAATGAGGTCTATTGCCCCTGGGATGTGGTGAATCATGTGAGTATGCTTAAGGTTGATCCGCAGTCGAAACCGGCGAATTATTGGAAGGATACCAGCCACAATGAGATCATCCGAAGTTTCATCGACCTGCCGGGGATTGATGTGAGAGGCAAGCTCGAGACTCTTCTGGCAGGAGGGGTGATCCAGGAAAGGATCGTTGAAGATATGACGTATGACCTTGCAAATTCCTCTGAGGAGAATCTATGGAGTATCCTGTATCTGACAGGTTATCTGACGCAGGTAAGAGATGGGAGCTGCCCGGATGGATTTCAGAAGGAGGAAGGCACAACCGTACTTCACGTCCCGAATGAGGAGGTCAAGACGATCTTTGAGGACACGATTGCGAAATGGTTTCAGGATACGGTTACCGGGATGGATAGAAGGGAGCTGCTGGAGGCGTGGTGGGGCGGAGACGACCGGAAACTGACGGAACTGGTGACAGATATCTTGTTTGATACAATCAGTTATTATGACTACAAGGAAGATTATTACCATGCGTTTACGGCAGGGTTATTCGTAGGAGCGGGATATGCCGTGTCATCGAATAAGGAACAGGGAACCGGACGCGCGGACATTGTGGTCAAAGACAGGAGTCACCGCCGCGCACTGATCATAGAGATCAAGCACTCTAAAAAAGAGAGCGATATGGAAAAGGACTGCCAGGAAGCAATCGAGCAGATCAGGCGGAGAGGTTATCCGCGGACTGACCTGAAGGGATATCGGACAATCCTGTGTTATGGAGCGGCATTTTTTGAGAAGGATTGCCTGGTTTCTGCGGAGGAACAACTTACAATATGAAAACAGCTTTATGACGGAGGTATGATCATGAAGAAACCATTGCCGATCGGTGTTGATAATTTTAAAAAAATAATAAAAAACCATTATTACTACGTCGATAAGACTATGCTCATTAAGGAACTGATGGATTTAAAGGGCGAAGTAAATCTGTTTACCCGCCCGAGGCGTTTTGGCAAAACGTTAAATCTTAGGCACTTAGGAACAATTTCTTGCGCAATATGGCAAAATTTTCGTATCGAGCTTTTCTGGTTTATCCAGGTTAGGAGTTGTAGAAAAATAAGTGATACAGATTGCGCAGGATATTTCTTCGGATGTGCAGGCCAAAAAACGCAGGCGTAGCGGGCTTTGTCCTAAGGGGTACCATGCGTAGCATGGTGGATTCCTTAGAGCTACGTCGAGGCTTTTTGACCTGTGCAGCCGGAGAAATAGACAAGCAAGATGTGTCAGTTATTTTTCTACAACTCCTTAGCATGCTCAGATACTTTTATGAGGATACGGGAGACGCAAAGAAGAATGAGGCGAACCAATCTCTTTTCCAGGGCTTAAAGATTATGGAGCAGGGTGAAGAATATACGGAACATATGGGAAAGTACCCTGTCATCAACCTGACACTGAAATCAGCGAAGCAGCCGACCTTTGAATCAGCTTATGGTAAGATGCTCCTTATTTGAGTCTGCGCTGAAGACGAATGATTTTCTGCAGTTTGCAGTCATAACCGGGGGTCTGCGGATTTCGAAGGAAAGCATATTTACCGGGCTGAATCATCTGAATATAATATCTGTATAAGAAGATTGATTGTTATGGGATCGCATTTTTCCGGAAGGATTGTGAGGTCCGGTTTGAAAAAGGATCAGAGTAAGGAGTTGTAGGAAAATAACTGATACATCTTGACTTGTCTATCAGAATTGGAGCGTGGCATAAAGAATGAAAAAAAATATGGAAAATTTTCCGATGATTGATAAAGACGAAACCGCAAAGCGCCTTAAACTGCTTATGAAGTGGAATCATTTGCAGCCAAAAGATCTCCAGACATATCTTGGACTGACATGTGTGCAGACGGTATACCGATGGATCGAGGGAATTAATATTCCGAGCGTAGATCATTTGTATGCATTAAGCAGGCTTTTTCACGTTAAGATTGATGATATGCTGATTGGAAATGGGGATATGGTCTCAACGCCTGTTCCATACAAAACAGCATTCAGGTTCATGATGTATTATACAAAACTAAAAGACGCGGCATAAATAGAGTGGATTTGCCCCTTTGCAGACTCGATGAATCTGTCATTGAATTTTGGATTCAAAGTGGTACGTTTTATCATAGTTCGTCTTTATACATGGCTATTCCATAAAAGGACTATTTTACCTTGCTTATTCAATAACATTCCCTCCCATATGATTTATCCTGTACCGTCTTTATTCATGCTTGACATACTTTCATTTGGGGTGGTAATTGGGGTAAAAGTGGGGTAACAAAAAGGGCGGTCACAATGCCGCCCCTGCAAGGGTCCGGGTGTGGCGGCTTTGTGGTCTGGTAACGGATATTCAGGGGAATGCCTGATAAGAGAATAAGAGGGCAGCATAAACATGTGTGTTAGCGTAAAATTTTTATAGGGTGGATTGAATAGAGAACGCCAGTTTTGTCAATACTTTAGATAATGAAAAAAAT
>VSNK01000222.1 GCA_009774255.1 Faecalicatena sp. | reverse complement strand
GTAATAATACCAAAAACATATATTTATTTTTTTGTATTCTGATTTTCATCCCCTGA
The DNA here is from genome assembly GCA_009774255.1 of Faecalicatena sp. GTDB lineage: Bacteria > Bacillota > Clostridia > Lachnospirales > Lachnospiraceae > Schaedlerella. The sequence goes on along the minus strand of VSNK01000222.1, from coordinate 9,274 downwards.
TCCGAACCCGGTCTCCTTCCTTCACATATTTTTCTGATGAAGCAATGACCTGGTCCGTGTCTTTCAATGCGGACGTGACTGCCACCTTATGGGCATCCTTTTCCAGAACCGTGACCGGAACCCGTTTTGCGGTCTGAACGGTTCCCAGCATAGTCTTTTCTTCCGAAAGGATCAGACAAAAGGAACCCGATGTATCTTCCCGCAAAGCAGCAAGAGGGATCGTCTGTTCATACTCCTGGTCCGAAGAAGCGTTTACGGTCCAGGTAAATGTATTGCCGTTTTCTGCCGTTGTGTTTTCCGGCAGACGGGTATACCAGCAGAATTGCAGTTCTGAGGAAGATGAGCCGCTTTCCCCCGTTCCGCTGCCTGCGGACTGCTCTGCCGCAACGGACTCGATTCTTACGGTTCTTTTCTTCCCTGCCCCCAGCCGGATCTCAGCTTCCATTCCATCTTTCAGCTTTTCCTTGTCTTTCGCATCCGCAATGCCTTTCAATTTCCAGCCCCCGCTTCCTGTGACGAGGACCTCCGAACCTGTGGTAAATGCCCCCGCCGTCACGCCAGAGGTCAGCACCGTGCAGTCCTGCTCCGCGCAGATTCTTCCTCCTGCATTTTGATACGCGATAAGCTGATCCAGAGCCTGCCTTGCCAGATCCACCTGCACCTGCAAGGACCGGACCCCAAGCTGGGCGGACCGAACCGCATTGGCTTCGTTGCTGTCCGAAGCCGCATCCTCTTTTAACGCGAAATCATAGTCTGTCTGTGCCTGAATCAATGTCTGGCGGGCAGCTTCCACATCTGCCTGTGCCTGAATCAATGTCTGACGGGCAGCCTCTGCATCCGTCTGAGACTGTTGGAGCGAAGATACCGCTTCCTGCTGACAGGCGTCAGACTCATTGGATGCATTGTCCAAATTGCTCTGGGACACGTCGGGGGTACTGTCCTGGAAACGTTCTTCCGGGCTCATTTCTGACCGGTCTGCCGTATTTTCGCAGGACAGCGTACCCGGGCGGTCTGTAAATGTACTGCCCGTGGAACCGCAGGACGTGGATTCCTTGTCGGCAGAACTATAAACGGAATTTTCTGTAAACTTGCCGTCTGCGGAACTGTCAGCTGAATTTTCTGCAAATTCGCCTCCTGTGGAACTATAGGCAGGATTTTCCGAAAATCCGCTGCCGGATAACCGGTCATATGCTTCCTGTGCCTGCGCTTCTTTCTGCTGCGCTTCCTGCAGCCTGTTCCGGGCTTCGTTCAGTGCCTGCAGCGCCCTTTCCGCGGACTTCACCCTCGCCGTTCCTCTTGCGGAAATCTCTTGCTGCTGTGCCTGAATCTCCAACTGTGTGAGTTCAGCCTGTTTGCTCCGGATCGCCTGCTGCAGATATTCCATTCGAAACTGGATCAGACATTCTCCCGCTTTCACCGTGCTTCCCACCTCCGCCGCCCATTCCACCTGCTGACCGGGCCACAGAAATATAACATTTTCCTGCCCGGGCACTACAGTGCCGCTGCCGCCGTAGGTGAAAGAAAGCTTTCCCTTGCCCGGCTTCTCCACACTTACCTGCGCCACCAGCATGGAAGCTGCTACTCTGGAAAGTATGGTGCACATTACCATCAGAATCAGAAAAAAAACAGGAATCCATATCGTTCTTTTTATTTTTTTCGTCAATCCGTAATTCCTCCTAAGTCACAACTGTCACTTTTCTTCTACTTCTCTTTCCGCTCCATTCCGGATGCTACAATCCCCTGTTCCAGGCTTTCCTGCCCCGTAAAAAATAAAAGTACTGCGGGAAGTAATGTGATAATCGATGCAGCAAATGCCGCCGCGGCCTCTACATTGATCATCTGCGGCAGATACAGGGAAAGAGGCCACAGAGCTTCTGTTTTCAGGTAAGTCATGGGCGGTTCTATGGCGTTCCAGTATTCCAGAAATCCGAGGATCAATATGGAAAAAATCCCCGGTATCCCCAACGGAATTCCAATGCTCAGAAAAATCCGCATATTTCCCGCCCCGTCAATTCTGGCCGCATCCACCACTTCCCTGGGAATCCCTGCAAATGTCTTCTGCAGGATAAATACGGGCAGCGTGGAAAATATTCCCGGCAGTATGACCGCACCGTGCGTGTCCATAAGCTTTGCGCTGCTTAAGACCAGATATCCCGACACCATCGTGACCTGAAAGGGCAGTATCATCAAAAGCAAATACAGAAACCAAAGTACCCTTTTCCCCGGAAAACGGAATTGTGCGAATGCCCATGCCGCCGGAACTGCCGTCAGTAGCTGCCCCGTCAGTATGCCTGTGGTCTGGAGCATTGAATTCCAGAACGCGGTAAAGTATTCCGGGGTATCCAGTAAAAGCCGGACGTACGCACGCAATGTCGGATAATCCGGAAACAGACGGAATCCGGCATATCCCCCGGAATCCCAGAGTACGGCGCCGCAGATCTCCAGCAATTCCTGTTTTCCCATCAGCGAATCCGCAGACAGCATTGCCAGAGGCAGCACCATGATTCCGGCAAACATGCATATGACAATCCGAACCGCCCATTTCGCAGTCCTATGTTTTATTTTTCCCGATAAATCTGTCATGTTCATTCCTATTCCTTTTTCTAACTATACTCAAGACCGTCAGAATTTACTAACCCGCCCAAGGCAGGAATGCGGCTGGCGATCTTTCGTTATAATTGATGACTGCAAATCTATTCGACATGCAGTATAAATAACTGTCATGAAATCAACTTTCATTTTGACTTGCCTAAATTGCCTAAAAAACTGCATTTGCGTCAGTGTTATCAATCAGCGTATCATATCTCACAATTCCTTCATACCGGTTCTTCTAAACATCAGCAGAACCGATCCTGTACCAATCACCAGCATCACCGCAGCCGCTGTCATTTTCTGAATATCCAGGCTGACGAACCAGTTGTTGAACAGATGCTGCAGCATATAAATGCTTTCGTGGGGATATTCTCCGGCCAGCAGATAGGCTTCCCGGAATACCCGAAATGCGTTTACAAAAGAAAGCAGCGCTGTTACGAACAATGTCTCCTTCAGCTGGGGCAGCGTGATATAGCGAAAACAGGCCCACCCACCGGCTCCCTGTACCTCCGCGGCCTCATACTGCTCCTCCGGGATCGCTGCCAATCCGGCCAGCCAGAGGATCATATCATAGCCAAGATTTTTCCAGATATAGCAGGCAGACAGCACCCAGAAGGCCTGCCCGGAGGTAAGCCAGTCCCCAGCTTCCAGCCCCATTTTTTCCAGAAGCAGATTCAGCCATCCCTTCTCGTCAAACATCATCCGGAAAAAGACTGCCACAGATGCCGCAGGGATTGCCATAGGAAGCAGGAAGCCGGTCTTCACCCACTTTTGAAAATGGGTCACCCGGCCGACCAGCACCGCCATGCACAGAGACAATGCCAGCAGCAGCGGAAGGCAGACCAGCATAAACCTGGCCGTATTGCCTGCTGCCAGATGAAATGCTTCGTTCGTAAGAACCTGCCGGTAATTTTCCATACCTACGAAGCCATTTCCCACTGCCTGCAAGAAAGATCTGCGGAATACATCCAGAAACGGAACCAGTACAAATCCTCCCGTTCCCAGAAGGCTTGGGAGCAGAAACAGATATCCGCTCCCTGCCTCCCGCATCTTCCGCCGGGACGGCTTTTTGCCTGCGGAATCACACGGCCGCCGCCGAAACAATTTTCCTCCTGCAGCATCGTGCGGCTTCCGCCGGGACATATTCCTGCTTCCGGCATTTCTGCGGTCATTTTCCCTTGTCCGAGAATGAAGCATTATGCTCTTACTCCGCAAGATACGTATCCACCTTTCGGGCAATGTTTTCTGCTGCTGTCTGCGCATCTGCCGCGCCTCCCAGATATTGATCCGCTTCCTCCTGGTAGATGTTCCAGATGATCCGCTCCTGTTCCGCAGGGACAGTCAGCGTGCCGCATAACTGGATCAGCGCTTCTACTTCCTCCGTCGTCGGGAATCCGGCCTCCAGTTCAATCATTTCCCCTTCCAAATTCCAACTGGACATCATGTAAAAAGAAGCTGCATATTCGCTGTCCACCTCGCTTTTCTTATCCCGGAGCGCACGTTCCAGAACCGGGAATCCGTCATCCAACTGTGCGGACTGCACTTCCTGGGACAATAGATATTTCACGAACTCCAAAGCGATTTCGGACTGATCCGTATTTTTGTTGACGCCTGCAATGCCTCTGGGCAGATAAAATCCCCGAATTGCATCCGGTGTCAGGCTCTTCTCGCGCATCACCGTATAGGGAATCATCATATCCGAAATACTGGAAATACAGGTGGTGGCCGCTCCCTCCGGATGTGTCATCACCGCCTCCGAACCAAAACCTGTGAACTGATTTCTTTTATAACCTTCCTCATGGAGTCCCTCCACGTCTTCCTCAAATAATTCTGATTTTGAGTTTACCGCAATTTTCCCTGCAAGGTCCAGAAGATCTGCCAGCTTCTCCTGATCGACTTTGCCGTCTTCTCCAAACAGCTCTTCCTGATACATCTGGAACAGGAAGTCGCGGATATAATCCCTGTCCGCCAGACCGAACACACTGGCCTGGGGATCCTTTTCCAAAAATGCATTCAGGCTGTCCAAAGACTCCAATGCCTTTTTCGTGTCCTCATTGCCAAAAATAAGAGGCACACTAAATTTGATCGGAAGTCCATATATTTTCCCGTCCTTTTGCACGGTATTTTTCATCAGCGGTTCCAGATAAGTCTCTTCTTTCATCAATTCCTCCGCTGTCTCTGAGAGGTCTGCAAGGATTCCTTTCTCAATGTACGCATTCATCGGAAGTCCGTCCAACAGCAGAACATCCGCTCCGTTTCCGCTGAGCAGCTCCGTATTCAGTGTGCGGATATCGTCCGACGTCACTTCCCCTGCCTGCTTTCCGGATGTGGTGAACTCTACTCTGACTTCAGGATGCTGTTTCTGGAAACCTATGGCCGCCTCGCGGATTGTATCACTGTCCTCCAGCCCGAACACCCGCAGCGTCTTCTCTGGAACTGACACAGCCTCAGGATCATATACATAATGCTTCAGACTGTGGGTTCCTGCTTTCGCCTGATAATACAGGATGTAAAAGTCATCCTCTTTTCCACGGACGGCTCCTGCCGCAGTATTTACCGTGGAGCCCATGGCTCCCAGGCTGCCATCCATGATCAGCTCCTGCGTATCATTTCCGACCGTAAGCCGTGTAATTCCGTTTTCCGAAATGAAATACCAGTGCTCTTCGTCTCCGCACATCCAGCCCTGCTCCTTCATTTCCACGGAAAAGGTTCCCTGCTGCTTTCGGTCTTCATCATAGATCGTATAAGTATTTTCTTCCGTATTTACTGCCATGGCGCCGTTTCCCTCGAATATGAGGCGCTGCGTCATGGAGAACGTCCTTTCGGTATTGAACTCCTCCAGAACTTCCATGGTATCCTCATCGATGACTGTTGCTTTCTGCTCGTAAGGATTCAGCAGCCAGTAGTTGCCGGAGCCGTCTATGGCCAACCCGGTGATGATCGGGTATCCTGTCTCTCCCTGCTGTGACAGACAGGGAATCTGCAGTTCTTCCCCAGGATTGCCGTCCCCGCCTCTGGCAATACATGTCTTCGATTCCTCGTCCATTCCTCTCACATACTGCACACCATCCGCAGTTTCCTGCACCTCCATGGGAATGATATACTTATCCGAATAGAGCTGGACGAACCAGTCCAGAGAAACAGCATCCCACTGCTGACCGTTGTATTCGTAGCGTTTTATATGGTTTTCTTCGAACAGGGCAAATAGGAGCGGGTTGCCATCCTTTGTCCGCGTAAGACTGAGCGCCTCCTCCCCGTCCTGCAGGGGCAATTCCATGTCCTCCTCTATGTAGCGGCCTTTGGCGGAGCTGCCGCCGATACTGCTGTCCTCACCGCCGGACCTGGTTCCGCTGCCGTCAGAGCCGCCGCTTTTTGTACAGCCGGACAGAGCGGAAAGTGTTAGAGCCGCAAGCAAGATAAACGCCAGGCATCTGCTGCATTTTTTTATTGTTTTCATTCTTTTACTCATTGAGTGGTGTCTCCTTTCATTTTGTAAGGAGTTGTAGGAAAATGACTGATACAGGCTGCGCAGGATATTGTTTCGGATGTGCAGGTCAAAAAACGCAAGGCTACGTGGGCTACGTCGAGGCTTTTTGACCTGTGCAGCCGGAGCAATAGACAAGTCAAGATGTGTCAGTTATTTTCCTACAACTCCTTACCCGGACAAGCCGGAACCAAAATTTTGCCAAAATGCGCAAGATTTCGTTGTTAAGTGCCTAAGGGTATCTGCTCAGTACACTCGCAGATACGCCGCAATCCCATGAAAATGTCCAGGCTCCGCTTCGGTCCGTGCCAGACTGACATCCGCCGGATGTTATACTGAGCGGCAGATTTATCTGAAGTTCAGTATAAGCCCCCTTCGGCAATGGGGATTGCCCGGGTTATCTCCGTGTGGTTCCTGATTTCCATATAAACCAGTATACAGCGGATTTCTCAAAAAAACTTTGAAAATAGGAATTAATTTTTTGAGGTTTTTTTGAGATTTTTCTGTTATACTGATAATAGATTTGGATAACCGCGCGTTTGCTTTTCTGCGTGAAACCTTTTATTGACATGGAGAAAAAGAATGCATATATTAATTGTAGAGGATGACCGGGAATTGTGTGACGCACTCAGACTACAGCTCAAGGCCCGGAGCCACACGGCGGACTGCTGCCATACCGGAACCGATGCACTTTACCGTGCCATGAAAAATTCCTATGACTTGATCCTTCTTGACCGCATGCTGCCGGAAATCGACGGGCTGTCTATCCTGCGGTCCATTCGTCAGAATCATATTACGGTTCCGGTGATCATGACCACTGCGCTGGATACCATCAATGACCGAATCGACGGGCTGGACTGCGGGGCGGACGACTATCTTGTGAAGCCGTATGCCATAGAGGAACTCATGGCGCGCATCCGGGCACTTTCCAGAAGACCTCAGGCTTTTGCCGAGCATCAGAGACTTTCCTTTCTGGATATTGATTTTGATCCCGACAGCAGGATCTTAAGCTGCGGGCAGCAGGAGCGGCAGCTTTCGCGGAGGGAAGCGCTGATGCTGGAATTTTTTCTTCGCAATCCGGAAAAAACACTGATCCGGGAGCAGATTTTTTCAAGAGTATGGGGACCGGACGGTACCGTAGAGGATGGGAATCTGGATACATATATTTACTTTCTCAGAAAGCATCTCCGATCTCTGGAGAGCCGGACAGTGATCTCCACGGTCCACGGGCTTGGGTATCGGATGGAGGGTATTACATAATTGGAGGTTGTCTGATGTTTCCGAAACTGGAAAGGAACTTTGTATTCCTTTATACTTTAAGCACAGGGCTGATACTGACTTTGATACTGACAGTCGCTTTTTTGTTTTATCTCTCCTCACAGAACAGCCGGCAGGAATCCGTTTTTCAGGATCAGCTTTTTACATTGATGTCCGGTCTGCAGACGAATTCTCTTTTTTCTGATTCTTATCTGGCCCAACTGGAAACTAAAAATCATCTTGCTATTTATATAGAAGAAAATGATTCTCCGTTGTTTTTTCCCGGCTCTTACAAAACCCGCACAGAACGAAGCCGATTGTTTGAACGTGCGGAACATCTGGCCGGTGCAGAAGGGATATATCCGAACTCGCATCCCATCTCCTCGAATCTGCTGCAAAGCTCATTGCTGCGGATCTCGGGGGATGAGCAGGATATTTATCTGGGAAATATTCTGATCATCCGAACCTCAGTCGGATATAAGAAGCTGATCCTACTGCAGGATATCAGCGGAAACAGAGCGCAGATGATGAGGACGCTGATTTTTTATATTTTCATAGACAGCATTGGAATCCTTCTCCTTTTTCTGACCGGACGCTGGTTCGTAAGGCGTTCGCTGAAGCCATTGGAAGAAACCTATGAGAAGCAGCAGGATTTTGTGGCCGCGGCTTCTCATGAACTGCGCTCCCCGCTTGCTGTCATCCGTACCGCCGCTGATGCGATTGCGGATGCCCCGGAAGAGGAACCCCGGCTTCTTGAAGTGATCAAAAAGGAGTGCCGGAGAGGAAGCTCTCTTGTGAAAAATCTCCTGCTGCTGGCTTCCGCAGATCAGAAGAACTGGGCTGTAAAAATGAAGTCCTTTGAAATCGACGAAATGCTGCTGCATCTGCTGGAAGTGTATGAGCCGCTCTGTCTGTCGCGAGGCGGACAGATTTTGCTGGAGCTGCCTGATGATCCGCTCCCGGCTGTGACAGCAGATCCGGACTTGTGCCGGCAACTCTTTACCATTCTGCTGGACAACGCGGTGGCATATGGTCTGGAACAGGCGGGTCGGATTGTCCTGCGGGCGGAATATTCGCGCCCCTTTGTGATCGTGTGTGTGATTGACCACGGGCCTGGAATTTCGGATGATGAAAAAAAATTAATCTTTGATCGATTTTTTCGAAAAGATCCGTCCAGAAATCAGAAGGAACATTTTGGATTGGGGCTGTCTATCGCGGCAAAGCTTGCCCAGATACAGGAGATTGGGTTGGAAGTGAAGGATACGAGCGGCGGGGGGAGTACGTTTTGGGTAAGGATACGGAGCGGATAACATCTTCCTCCATGCAGTCAAGAAATGATAAGTAATACAGTAAAAAACACCCTTTACAGGATGCCTATAATCATGTTAAAATCATTTTACAGTTTTGGCGGCTTATGTTCGCCGCCCTCTCTGTGTTCCCGGCTGATTATTCAGCCTTTTCTTTTTTCTCCTTGCGTTTCTCGATCAGCTTTTCAATTTTCTTTTTTGCTTCGTTGATATCTTCGCAACCGTCAAGAATCATGTCCACCATTTCCAGAATTGTTATAAACTGTAAATCTGTCATAACGTCCATATATCCTCCTTTCTCCCTTTCGGGTTATTGTCATTTGGGTTCCCTCTTGACAATTATAGCGGAGTGGCAATCCTCCGCATTTTAAGCTATTTAAGCTCTAATTCCTCCGTCGGGATTCCTAAAGCCTGTAACTGCGCTTTCAAGATTTTTTCTTGATACTCAATCTCCGAATCCCTGTCACTCGCTTTCTTAATTCTCTGTAAGTCAGCAAATTCTTTCAATCTTGTATCCTTTAATTCCTTGTCGTTCATTTCCATTACCTCCGTCATATTTTTTTACTCCTTTCATCCGTCAAGGCTTGCCCTCTTGACAAGCATTATTATAGTCTATTATTATGTATTTATTGAC
>VSNK01000221.1 GCA_009774255.1 Faecalicatena sp. | reverse complement strand
ATCCAACAAAATATATTTTACCCAAATGTTTAGCCCCAAATTTGCATAAAATATTTTATTCATTTTTCAAAAAGTGTATCTGCCTTTCCCTGCCTATTCTGCATTTTGCAATGTATTTCGCACCATCTCCTGGTTTCTCCCATTTCCCAAGGATAATTATCAACTCCTTATGGTTCGATGTTTTAACCTTATTATAAAATCTCCAGAACAATTTCTCACCAGCAAAATCAAGCCTGATATACCGGCCAGCCTTATACGGAAATAACGGATAGTTCATAAGATAAGAATATTCATCCTTGATCTTATGATACGGTGTACATTGCACAATCTTACTGCCGGCAATTCCTGACTGATATCTCCTGAAATTCCTTTCATCTGCCAGTATTTCTCCTGTATTCCACCCGTTATAAGACTCATACTTCCTGCACATCAGGTAAATCTGATATACAGACGACAGGCTCTTCTTTCCGCTTCCTGCGGCTATTTCGCCAAATTTATTGTAATTCTCCGATACTATTTCTCCATTCATAATTTTATCTGCAATAACATCAAAATCAAATTTACTTTCATCATACTGTAGCGGATTAAAATTTCCATCCGCAGAACACAATATGCTGCAATGTTTTGGGCTGCTTGGAAGCCTTCTGAAGTATGCCCTGTTTGGATCTGCTCCATTTACTAAACCCATGCGGGCGTTACAATCGGATGTTTTACAGTAAAAAATTTTCTTTATGTCGCTGATCGTCGTATCTTTCGCATTTATCATAATAGTTTTCTGATTATCCCGATATGCTATATAAGCCAACTGATCCTCTCCTCCCTGCCGACAAATAAACTTCCGTATAGAAGCATCTTACTGTATAAAATATCAAAGAAATAATAGAAAAGCAGGACCTGCTCACACAATAGCAGCCCCCACTTCTATCCTCTTTCAACAATCTGGAGATTATACTACTCATTCCATGTATGCACAAGATAAAGAAAAATCCTGATGATAATGTTCTTCGTCCAGCATTCTTTATCTTTCTTCCGCATCTTCCTGTTTCATTTTCTCCATCAGGATTCCTTCAATGTCCTCCTCATATGCCAGTGCCTTCTCCACGTTCATCTCTTCGATCCTTTCAAAATCCCGTTCCAGTTCCTGTGACATCCGTCTCTCTCCTTTCCCTTCACCTTCCATCATTTCTACCAGTTCCCGTTCTGTATCTGCCTTTTTCACAGAATCTCCACACACCGGGCATACCCTGTGCTTTTTAGAAATTTTTGCGCCGCATCTCCTGCATATCCTGACCATGGCTCTTTTCTTTGCCCGCATCACTGTATAAACACTGATATACAAAATATTGAACAGAATCAATGCGGCGCTCAGCCGCCGATCATAAAAGAGCACCCCCAACGCCAATACCTGAATCAAAATACTGCCAATATTTTTTCTCACATCTTCCATATACTGCTTTTTCATGCCTATCCTCCAATCAAAATAATCCAAACACCACAGTTCCTTTTATTTCCTCGTTTTTGACACAGCCAAACTTTCTGGAATCTAAAGATATCTTCCTGTTGTCCCCCAGCAAAAAATATGTACCAGAAACCAGCTGCCTTTTTTTCCATGTTCCTTTTTCATCTGCATTTTCCTGTAATACATAGGGCTCTTCTACACATTCTCCATTTATGAACAGTTTCCCTTCCTGTATTTCAACAGTATCACCGCCTTCTGCTGCCACACGCTTCACCACCGTACATCTCAGCAGTTCCACATCCGCAACTACGATATCCCCTTTCCGGGGGGATGCCCGCTTATCTATAAGAACGATATCCCCACTCTCCAGAGCAGGTGCCATAGATTTCCCAATCACACATACGAGAGCAAACCTGCTGCAGAATAAAGCCACAATCATAACTGCAGCCACAGCTGAACCCCAAAAACGATATTGAATCTTCCTGTTTCCCGTTTTATCCCTCCTAATCCTTATGTCCTAATTTGTCAAAGTTCTTACGCATCAATGCGACCTCCGCCTCATTGATACTGCATTCATTGATATCAATACTCAGCATCCGGTCTGTTTTTTCTATCTGCTTCTCAACATCCGGCTTTTTTGGCCTTCTTACTTCCGACTTCTGAACAGCAGAAACCTCTTTTTCCTGATCCAGATATGCAAGGATTGCTTTTACCACGACCCTTGCTTTCTTCCTGCCAAGCCTGTTCAGATAATCTCCGGCTCTCCTGTGGTCAGGATCTGTTTCGTCCAGCATAATCGAAAACCTGTATTGATGGCGTTTTTCCATTTATACCTCCTCAGCCTTCCCATATAGTCAAATCCCCTGATGGTCGATCAGATACCGCATTTTGTAGCCTTTTGCATTTGCATTGATATCATCGATCACAAAATATTCCCCCTGATACCGTTCCCATACATCCGCAATAATTCCGGAAAGTACGATTGAGCCGCCGCCTACAAATATGGTCAATGTTGTATTGAAGTCAATCCCTGCCTCCCTAAAGTTCCCCAGAAGCTCCACCACATGCTCCTTTGCCATTTCAAATATATGATGGATCAGTTCTTCTGAAAATCCGGTTCGATTCCTTTTCAAAATGTTATAAATGTCCACTTCATCCAAAAGAATATTGTATCTCCGGTTTATGGAAAGCCGGATTTTGTTGTAAAGCGTGATCATCCCCAGTTCCAGGGAATCCGCCTGATCCAGTTCCCCATACCGCAGGATCAGATAGTCAATCGTCATACCGCCGAAATCAATCAGGCATACTTTGTGCCGTTCATTCAGCCCCATCTTAGAGGCCAAGACCAGATATACCGAATATCCTTGTATATTCATTCCTACTTCCGTAAATACAACACAGTAAGAACGTCCTTTATATTCAAAACTGACCGGCTCCCCGCCTCTGTAAAAATACTCCTGAAACTTTTCACGCAATGCCGCATAATGCGCCGGAGGAAGCCCCACGAGCAGGGCGACTTCAATCAATCCTCGCGGAACAAGCGCCCCCTCTCTTTCCATAGTTTCCAATTCTCTTGCCAATGCCAGGAGCGTCAGGATATAGTACCTGTCATCTGCGGTTTTATCATACATATAAGACAGCCTTTCAACAGTTTCCATATAATATTCGCCATTGTAATATAGTGCTTCTTCCATAGTTTCCGGTATGTAGTCCAGTTTTTTCAATCCTGCCTGCGTCACATTTCCCTCGGTCTTAATTTTGTCGTTTCCTGTGTCTATTGAAAAAATCATCATAAAATCCCTTTCCGGCATCTGCCTGTTTCATTCCGTTTTCCATGCTCTTTCATTTTTGCTCCATTTTCTTCTGTATTGTAAAATCAAGTCTGCCGTTATATTCATCCCAATTTCATTTTGAGCTGAGGCAGGCCCTCCTAATCTTCCTTGTAAGTGTCCCTGAAATGCTGGAGCAGCTGCCGGCTTTCCTTCTCATATCCCCACAGGATACTGCTGACCGCTTCAAACGCCTGCTCCCTCCATCGGAAATAGGTTGCCCGGTGGATCCTTGTGATCTTTGGGAAATGCGGTTCCAGTTCGTCCAAAATTTCCTCAATATTTTCAGCCTTATACGCTGACATATAACTGTAATAAAGTACCCAATAGTATCGTTCCCCCTGGGGATGGTATTTCCGCATCAGATCCACCGCCCCTTCCATCAGCTTTAAAAACTGGTTCGAACGATTGATGATCTCCACCCTCGGCTTTAAATCCGCCAATTCCTGGTTAATGTCCATGCCCGCCTGATAAATGCTGTCCAGAAATGCATCCACATCCGTCCCATATTCCAGACAGAAGCGCTGCTTTACCTGGCTGATCTTAATCTGCATATTCCACGAAACCGCGCGGTAAATCTTAAACAATGCGTTGATATCATGATATGAAGTATTTTCCTTTCCCTTATATTCTTTTGTGATAACTCCTGATCGTCCCATCTAGTGCCTCCTGTTTTTATTTCACTACATGATTTTCTTTTTCTCCGGCTCTGTTTTCCACAATTCACTGCCTGAAAATTGTTTCCTGCACTCTGCCGGCTGCCTGCTTATTTTCAAGCTCCTTTTCCTGTCCTGCCCCATCACCAGAAGCCGGACAAATACACGGCACGATAAAGACTCCAAAGCCTAAAATGAAAGCTGCTGTTAAAATCATCTTACTTCCTCCCTGATTCAAACAAATGAGAATACATCTGCTATGGTTCGCCGATGCAGTCCTCCGGTGACTATACGGTTCTCTGCTTTTCATTTCTCTTTGGTTCAAAGTCTCCATAGATAATTTCATCTATGTTCTTTCGGAATAATTTCTGTAAGCGGATAACGACGTTCACATTGGGCTTTTGATCCCCATACTCAATCCTCTGATACGTCCTCAGACTGATTTCCAGCCTGTCTGCAAGCTGTGCCTGGGTAAATCCCTGTCCTATCCGCAATTCTCTTAGTTGGCTGATATGATCACCTCGCTTTCCAACGGCGCAGCCAAGGGTTCCATGGCCGCACCATATCCATAAGCTATACCAATACTTTTCATCCGCCGGAACTCCTTTTCCAGTCCTCCAACAACTGAAAGATGATTTCTTCCATCTGTCTCCGGCTGTAATCTGCCGGGAAATATTGCCGCAGCTTCTTGCCTGGTATATTTATTTTTTCAATCCCGGCTTTCGGTTTCAACATGATCCTTTGGATTTCTTCTTCCCCCAGCCCCCTTTCCCTGCTGGCCTCTTTCATTTTCCCGGCCTGTGTTCCCTGCGGCACCATCCCGGTTTCGTCCATGAATGCCAACAGGCACTGCTGCTCTGACAGTTTCAGATACGACAATTCCACCCCTACGGTAAACGCCAGCGTTCCTTTGTCCACAAGCTCCAGCAGTTCCTTTTCCAAATAGGTGAGCCGGATGTATCGCTTGATCGCACTGATATTTTCTCCAACTTCCTTTCCCACCAGTTCAGCCGCCCACCGCTTTTCCAACTTTGGTCCAAGTTGAACCAAAGTTCGGTCGCTGCGGTTTCCCTGCCTTTTGAGTGCTTCGTATTTCATACGGTAGGCAAACGCTTTTTCGCTGTACAGCAGCTTTTCCCTCTGGATATTGGAATCCACCATCGCCACAATAGCTTCATCATCCGTCAGATCCCGTATAAGGACAGGCATGGTTGTTAATTGGAGCTCCTGACAGGCGAATTTCCGGCGATGGCCTGCGATAAGTTCATAGGCCTCCCGTCCCTTTGTGTTCGGCCTTGCAAGCCCGGGAACCAATACGCCATGCTCTGATATACTTTCCATCAGGTCTTCCATTTTTTCATCCCGTAAAACCTGGAAAGGATGATCCTCAAATGGCTTTAATTCCGACAGGCGTACCTCCTGCACCCCATCCTGTTTGGATTCTTCTATCCCAAACAGGGTATCCACGCCTTTAAGCTTTATCTTTGATACACTGCTCTTTTTTGCTGCCACTACGCAACACCTCCTCTGTAAGTTCCTCATATGCACAGGCTACTTTTCCTTTCGGATCATGGACATAAATACTGCTTCCTTCCGCACTGGCTTCTGCCGCACGTATGGAAAATGGAATCCACGTATCATAAATGTTCAGGACTGAACCATATGTTTCCTGAAGCAATTCTATAATCTCCCTCGAAAAATTTGTCCTGTTGTCCACCATGGTCATTAAAATGCCGTCTATCTGCAATTTTACATTGATCTGCTTCCTGACTTTCCCAACCGTCTGCAAAAGCTGATCCAGCCCCATTACGGAAAGGAAATGCGCCTGTGTAGGAATAATTACAGAATCTGCGGCAGCAAGCGCATTTATGGTCAGCATTCCAAGAGACGGCATGTTATCAATCAGGATGTATCCGTAGCGTTCTCCTATCTCAGCAAGCACGTTTTTCAGAACATATTCCCGGCTCAATTGGCTCACGAGCCCCATCTCAATCCCTGACAGGTCTATATTGGCGGGAAGCAGGTCTATCCCTTCTCCATGGTGCACAATGCCGTATCCTTCCGGAAAGGCAATGCCATTCATAGCGCAGTGCATCAGCGTTGCCACTGTGACTTCCATCTCTTCCGGGTTCTGATAGCCCAGGCTTTCTGTCAGACTTCCCTGGGGATCAAAATCAACCACCAATACCTTGTGTCCTTCTCTGACCAGTCCAATCCCCAGATTCATACATACTGTGGATTTTGATACCCCGCCTTTCTGGTTTACAACCGCAATCGTTTTTGCCATATTTTTTCTCCCTTCTATCGGCAGTCCTGTGACAGCCCATATATCTCCACTATTGTCACAGGATAATTTTTTAATCCCGGCACCCGGACATTCCCCTATGTCCCAGACGCCGTATGATAAGCGAACAAGTTGACAATATAGCCTGTAGTAGTCATTGCCGCATTATACAAGGCGGTCATAATAACTGCCCTGACGTTTGTCACCCTGCTTCCGCAATTTTTAATAGAATCCATCACATACTCGACAGAGTCTTTTTCAAGCCGTCTGTAGATTTCCTGAACCACCTGTGTCGGACGTTCCTCACTGTTAACCCGAAGTGCCGCAGACGAAGATGTGAGCACATCTACAGCAATCGAAACAATATTTTCCAACAGCCGTCTGTCATATGGGCGGTCAACCCATATGGCATGGTAGTCAATCTGCTTCTTAAACTGCTCCTCCACGGAATGATAAGATTGGATGGGATTATTATTATCCGTCGGAGCCCTGACAAAGATCTCTATCGTATTCTTTTGGGTAATCTCTGTATTTGTCTCCACTTCCGGATGGGGGTCTGTCTCTTTGAAAGTCGGGACCCTCCCTCTTTTAAAAGGGGGAGGCCCGCCTTTACTGGGCGCAGCCTGTCCCATCGGAAAGCCTAGAACTCTGTCAGCTGCTTTTGTCACTTCTGCTTCTGGTTTTTCGGAACACTTCGTTTCTGGCAGATTTCCCGTATTCTCCATCCGAAGATCTTTTGGGACTTCCGTTTCCGGATAAGTCAGCTCCCTGAGCCTGCACACAACCAGTTCAAGGTACAGAACATTATTAATGACCAGCCCATTCATCGTAACTGTCCGGAATATCCGTCTTACCACCCCCAGCTTTTCCAGAAATATGACCGCATTTGTGGCTTCTTTCTTTGAAATTCCAAACTGCTCACTGATCTGCTGATAGCTCCTCTGCAGCAGGTCCGATTTAAACTTCTTCTTTACTCCAACCACCTGTCCGGTGACTTCATCCCGAATCTCCATCGGCTTATACCAGTACACAATGTCCGCAAGGATAATGATTGCCGTCAAATTTGGTTTTCCACTTTCCCTGAGAATTGTCCGATACCATGCCTGTGGAATGATATTTCCGGAAATATTCAGCTTTGCATTTTCATCCACAATCACATTTCCCGTCTCATAAATTCCTCCTGTCATTTCTAACATCGCTCTGTCCCCCAAAATAAAAATGGAACCAAGCCAGCTAACAGATTAACTAACTCAGTCCCAAACATCATTAAAAAATAAGATATAATCGGTCTGGCAATCGCAGCAGATATTGCACCTGCAATAAAGTAGTAGGAGAAGCGGCCAGACTGCCTGTATCTATCGAACGCCTACGCCTCCTTGCCTAATTTCTACCATTATGCACTGCCCTCCTTTCCGACAAATTTCTTCATATAATTTACTTTTGCGCTATACTTTTTATGATTTCTATGGTAATATGAAACAAGACCAAGTTGGCGCAAACCCTTTGTTTTTGGGGTTTCTGCTAACTTGGTCTTATTTTAACACGATGACCGGCCCCGTTTTCCCCAATCAGCCCGACAATGGAGCCGCCGGGAACAGTGAATGAAACATGATCCAAAACAAAATCCTGATAAGATTTGGTAAGCCCTGATACCATGAAAGCATTTGTCATCGCTAATCCTCCTCATATAATAACGTTAATAAACTGATTAATTTATCAAGTGATATTCCGCTCATGCGGGCGATTTCTATCGCGTCGCCAAAACACCCCTCTATCTTTTTCTGCTGCTCTTCTAAATAGAAATCCTGATTTTGTACAGATACATAACAGCCTTTCCCGGCTGTGGTCTCGATAAAACCATCCTCCTGCAGGATGTCATACGCCTTCTGTACCGTCAGAACACTGATCTGCAGCGATCTTGCAAGGGATCGGATCGAGGGAAGCGCCTCCCCGGCTTCCAGTTCTCCGCTCATAATCTGTGCCTTGATTTGCGATACAATCTGCTCATACAGAGGACGACTTGCCTTATTACTTACAACAATCTCCAAGCCTTCACCGCCTTCCCGTTCTTTACTGTATTATATTTACAATTACAGTATAGTACATTACAGAACAGTTGTCAAGAAAATCCTGGAATCACCGACCCCTTTATTGACTCTCAATATTGATACCGCTTTCGGTATTTTAAGAACATAAACGCTGACAGGGCAAACGCCATAAACTCCGCTGCCGGCGTAGCTTTTGTCTTCTGCTCTCCCATCTTTTTCATTACAACAGCGCTGCCGCCGGTTGCCAGCATGGTGGAGACCGCCGTCACAAGCTGGATGACCGGAGCCGTCAGGTTGATCGCTGACAGCGCGCCCGTGCCGATCAGGTTCGATACAAACAGGCCGTCCACCATCGTATAAAATGCCATAAATACTGACATGGCGATGGTCGGGACTGCAAATTTCATGATATTTGCCAACGTAACCGGCTTGCTGTAAGCATTTTGATTATTTTGATGATCCATAAGCTTCCTCCTCTTGCTTTTCTCTGCTATATGCCCTATAATAATCCATACAGTAACTGTACGGTCAATAGGGAGAATGAAAAAATGGATAAGAGGAGTAAACTGCTTACTATCGGTCAATTTGCGGCGCTGCATGGCATTAATAAAAAGACTCTGATGTGGTATGATGAGATCGGGCTCTTCCATCCGGCGGCAATCGATCCGGCAAACGGATACCGGTATTATAATTATCACCAGAGTTCTGTATTGGAAACTATCCTGCTTCTGCGGGAATTAAATGTCTCGACGGAGGAAATACGGATATTTATGCAGAATCGTTCCGCTGCCAGTATGGAACAGCTCCTGCTGGATAAGATAGAAGACGCAGATCAACAAATCGCGCATCTGAAAGCAGTCAGGAAAACCTTGTCTTATCACTGCCAGAATATGCACACACTTAAGACCATGGATTTATCCGAGATCAGCCTGGTAGAGAAGAAAGAACGCTGCCTGGTCACGGTAGATATTGACAAAGACACTCCATTTGTGTGGTCTCGGAAATTAATAACACAAATTGGAAATCCGGGAAAAAATATGGGAATATCCAGAAAAGGAGCAATCC
>VSNK01000220.1 GCA_009774255.1 Faecalicatena sp. | reverse complement strand
AAATATACCACTCCTACTATGAAAGACGTTGCATTGGAGGCAGGCGTCGCATTGGGTACAGTATCCAAAGTGATCAACGGATTGCCGGTAGGCGAATCCTACCGCCAGCGTGTAGAAGCAGCAATCCAAAAACTCGACTATCATGTAAACAGCTACGCACAGGGCCTGAAAGCCAACAAAACTTATACGGTTGCACTGCTGATTCCCAATACATCCAATCCCTTTTTCGCTAAGCTCGTGCACCACATCAACACTTCCCTTATAAAGAGAAACTACCGGATGCTTCTGTGCACCACTGACTACGATTCCAGAATGGAGCAGGAATATCTCGCCATCACAAGACAGAATAAGGTGGACGGCATCATCGGACTTACCTACAACCCGGACCTGCATCCGGACGAGACCATCCCCTTTGTATCTATTGACCGCCCTATGGGAGCACATATCCCCTGTGTTGCAAGCGATAATTTTGCCGGCGGTCAGATGGCGGTGGAAAAGCTGGCAGACTTAGGCTGCAAAAACGTTGCTTTCCTGCGCGTAGGCTCTTCTCTTGACAGCGAACCTAACAAGCGGAAAGCCGGCTTCGAGAACGGCTGTCTTATAAAAGGTCTTCCTTTTTCAGAAAAGATTCTGCAGGACGATGAACCTCTAAGCAAGTTTGAAGATTTCTTAAAAGATCATCTTTATGACGGGAAACTGGAATTCGACGGCCTGTTCTGCGTGACGGACTATATCGCCTATGAGATTATGAAAATACTGGGCAAATTGAATCTGCGGGTGCCGGAGGATGTACAGGTGATTGGTTTTGACGGTATACGGGCTTTCGGAGACGGTGATTACTTCTGCTCTACAATCGTGCAGCCAGTCGAGGATATCGCCGAGATGTGCGTGGAACTTTTACTGCAGGAGAACATGTCCACCAAACCGCCTCTTGTCTGCCTCCCCGTATCTTATGCATACGGCGGCACTACAAAAGAAGAGGACTACATCACCAAAGAAAGGAACTGATTGTGAATGAAAAACTGGTGGTATTATCACAAGTGGTATGTCATCTGCGGAGTCATCCTGTTTTTTGCCGCTATAGACATTATCGGAAATAATCTTGGATGGTTCAAGGATACGCCGGATCTTCAGATTGCATATATCGGAGATACCCCCCTGCCGGAGGATACGGCTGCTTCCATAGAAGACACCTTCGTCTCTCTGGCAGAGGATTACAATCAAGACGGGACAGTACTTATAGAAATCAATCAGTATGTCACTGGCGCTTCCACAGGAGATGCCGAGAGCCTTTCCTATCAGCAGGCAGTCGAAATCGCCTTGATCGGGGACATCGAAGACCGTGCAAGCTACTTCTTTCTGATGGAGAATCCAGGAAAGGTTCAGAGAGAGTTCCAGATATTGGCTATGCCGGACGGGAGCTGCCCGGATGAATATGATTTTTCTGCAGAAGGCAAAGTGATCCCATGGGATTTTGGCCTATACCTTGGCAGACGGTGCTTCTATAATGAGAAGAGAACGCTCTATGCAGATGAATGCAGCCAGATCTGGGATACTTTACAGACGGAGCAATCACTTTTACAGGAGGTTGAGAGAAAATGAGAAAAAAATACTGGCATCAGAAGCGGAAAGCCGCTTTGCTGTTTAGCTGCCTGCTTCTGTCTCTGGCAGGCTGTTCTTCCGCTTCCCAGACTGCCAAAAGCGGGCAGGAACAGCCAGAAGGACAGACAGAAATCGGCACAATTATGACTGCCCATGCACCACAGGAATTTACCCTGCTTGATAATAAAGACGCACTTGCCGCAGACGGACTCTATTATGCCACATGGGGCGCCGGCAATTCTTCGCCTTTTGAAAACAGTGACGGGGAAACCCTCGACCTCTATGACGCACAGTTATATCTTCTTGCAGGCGAGGCAAAAAGTGAAAAAGACGCAGAAAAAAGCCGTCAGGCATGGCTGGCTGCCGCCAAAGATAATTACAAGATCCATACCACAGACACTATCACCTGCAACGGCCAGACCTATACCCTGATTTCCTATGACTGCGTCGGAACAGATACCCCTTATGACCATGGAGTATCCGCATTAGGGGTATGCGGTACAAATGCGGTATGCGCAGAACTGACCTGTACAAAAGATTATGACGGGGATCTTGCCGCATTACTGAAAAATTTCTTAAATAACTGTCAATATATCCAATAATCAGCAAAAATACTTAGGAGGGAATCATTATATGGCTTTCTTATTTCGACAAACCAAATACACATCAACCGGACATCGCCTGACCGGTTTTGCACGATATACCGAAGTTTTAGAACGAAATATCAGGAAATATCTGTTTACGAATCTGATGACTCTGCTCGGCTTTTTACCATTCATTGTCGGAGCCGCCTATGCCATCCTCTCTTCAAGCCTGCTGGTTATGATCCTTACAGGAGTCCTTGGCGGAATCTTTGCCGGCCCTGCCCTGTCCTGTATGCATGATGCTGTTTTGCGCAGTCTCCGGGATGTGAATCCAAGATGCTTTCGTGATTATGCACATGCCTGGAAACAGAACTGGAGGCAGTCCATTCTACCCGGCATCTTACTCTGCCTCCTGCTCGGTTTCGACATCTTTATGGCTATGCTGTTCTGGTGGTCTGCTTCTTTTCCTGGATGGGGAACCATTGCCCTCTACCTGTCCAGCATCCTGATCGTTACCATGTGTTTCTCCATCATCTGGCCGCAGATCGTACTGTTTGAACAGCCCTTCCTCCAGAGCGCCAGAAACTGCTTTTTATTCATGCTCCGGTATTTTCCCAGAGTCCTTGGCATTGCACTGCTCCAGATGCTTTACTGGATCGCCCTTGCCCTTTTCCTCCCATGGTCTGTGGTCTTACTGCCTTTTACCGGCTTCTGGTTTATCCTGTATTCCGCAGATTTCTTACTATATGATACTTTTAATAGCAGCTTCCATATTGAAGAACAGATTTCCTGCATTTATCCTGAGCAGACGCCGTTTTACGAGGACGACGAAGCATGGATCAGAAGAAAACAACAGGAGGAGAGAGATGAAACCAACAACACCGCTTGCTGAAAACCACATCACTATTTCACGCACAAGTGTTTTATTGGATAAAATGGGGTTTGTTGTTGGCAGCTTTGATATCATTAAAAGTCTCTTTTAATATTGTTCAAGGGGAATCGGCTGTAATATACCGATTCCCCTTGAACATGAATGTCTGCACCGATGGTCATTTTTTTCATCTAATCCCTTTCAAAAGTCAAAGCTCCATATACAATCCAACCTTGTCCTTCATCCAGGTCATCTATCATTGCACGTCATAATTCCATATGCCTCTATATCTGTCACCGTTGCCTTTCCCTGGCAGGCACACATCCTGATTCCATTCTGCGCATTGCCCGCAAAGATATTGTTCGAATGGTTATTCTGATACTGATCCGTAAATATCTCGAGAGAACTCTGATCGGAGAAGATATGTACGTCCAGTTCTTTCTTTCCCGCCAGATACATAACACTATGGGAGGTTCCCGCACTCCATCCGTCGCTGCCGCTCCGGTCTACGGACAGCTCTGCATGCCTGAAATCAAAAGTACATACTGTCTTCTTTCCTTCCCCGCACCGCAGATAAAGCAGCATCTTTTCCGCATCCGTATTTTCAAGATCAATTTTAAATTTCAGTTCAAAGGAAACGCCGTCCCCTGCCCTGATCTCTGTTTCTTCTGCCCCCAGAACCAATTTATCCAGCCTGTTTCCATCTGTCCGGATACTTTCCAGTTCTTTGATCGGTATAAACTTCAGCGTTCCATCCTCTGCCATCTGTACCTCTCTTACGATATTAAACGAACCGCACCATCCTTCCTTATACGCCGGTCCCCAGTCCTTCCAAAACGGCATCCAGTCCCAGCAGTTTGCCCATGCCACAATAAGCCTCCGGCCATCCGGCGCTACAAAGGACTGCGGAGCATAGTAATCATGGCCCCAGTCAATCTCCCCATTGATCTGATAGGAAAATTTACCTGTCTCATAATCAAAATCACCCACCATATATACTACGGTGCGTTCCCCTGCTCCCATGGGAGACACCGTCAGCACATATTGATCTCCGACCTGGTAAAAATCCGGACACTCCCACATATACCCCCACTCGCCCCGGCTCTCTGCCAGAACATTGAAATAGGTCCAGTGGAGCATATCCTCAGAACGGTACAAAAGCGCCTGTGCTTTATTGTCTCTGCTGGCACCGCAGACCATATAGTAAGTATCCCCATGCTTCCACACCTTCGGATCCCGGAACAGATGGGCGGGCACTCCCTCCGGCGGAGTCAGCACAGGATTCCCATCGTATTTTTCAAAATGGATTCCATCCTCACTATACGCGATACACTGGGTCTGCTCAAACCCTTTTCCGTCATTCGCAACGCCTGTGTACATCAAAAACAGTTTGCCGTCATGTTCGATCGCACTTCCTGAAAAGCAGCCGCCCCGCATATAGTCATCGTACGCTTCGCTTGGCGCAAGGGCCAGAGGAAGATACTCCCAGTGGAGCATATCATCGCTCACCGCATGGCCCCAGTGCATATAATCCCAATGTCCATAATAAGGATTATACTGGTAAAAGAAATGGTACTTTCCTTTGTAATAGATCAACCCGTTCGGGTCATTGATCCAGCCAGCCTCACCCATAAAATGATATCGCTGACGCATCTTCCCATTTTTTACCGTTTCCCGATTCTCGTCAATTGCCCGCTGCGCCCTCTCAATGTTGCGCTGCATTAATTCTTTAGACATATCATGCCTCCATATTACCTGTTATTGATACTCCTGCTGCCGGTGTCGCGCGAAAGGCATTCATGCCTCTGTCCATAACGACCTGCTCTTCACTTCCCGAATCAAGAACCGTATTCCGGATTGCCTCCTTCTCCACCAGTACGGCTGTTACATCAAGTTCTTCCGATTCCATAACAGACAGCAATGCATCCACCTGCATGGAGAAGCAGGAGCCCGCCTGGTCATCCGGTGTTTCTTCCGCTCCTGTAACAGCAACGATATGATTTCCGGAAATGTAATTCTTTTTTCCTGAAACGACATGTATGATCACCGGCACCGCATCCGCCGGTTTCACATATTGCTCATTGATCACTTCCGAAATATGATTTGCAGTCACCGTATTATAATTTCCCTCTATATACAGAAGGCCATACCGGTCATCCAGCCCATTATCATGTGCGTACATCGGCGGCCACGGCTCATGGTCCCGCAGAAAATGATTGGCAGAAACCATATTTTCCGCACACTTTCCCTTCATCACCAGCATCCCTGGATAGAAGGAATGGAAACGGTTGCCGGTAACGATGGAACGCGCCACATTTTCAAAATAAACGCTGCTTGCCCCTCGCGGGAATATATTGTTTGCTGTGATCAAAAGAGCTCCGAAATTCTGCGCATAGATGGAAAAACCTTTATATCCGGCTCCAAGCAGATTATCCGTGATCTTAGAAGCCTGCCCCCATCCCCGCAGCTCAATGCAGTTTCCGCATTCGGCTATAAAATTATCATGTACACTGAGCGCATCCGCATGGCATGCCGTAAGTCCATGTTCCAGATACACAATCCCCATGCCCGTAATACGAAACGCATCATGGGGACTGGCAATGTAGATTCCGGTCTTCCCGTTGGTATATGTATTTTCCGGATTCTCTTCCCCCGTTCCGTCATCTATGAAATGCAGACCGTCAATGCAAAAATCAACAAACTCCACCGAACTGATCCTTGGGTTCCCGCTTCGTTCCACATAAAACGCGGCTCCCTTTTCATCCTCATTTTCCGGCGCAGGCGGAAGGTCTACAAGTATACGGCTTCCCCCCGGCCACAATTCATGGCAGCCTCTCCATTCTTCCTTCGGAATATTGAACCGGATACTGGAAGATGTGAAACCGTGTCCTGACCCCATAATCTTCAAATAACTTACGTCTATCACCACCTGCGTCGTAAGATGGTAATCCCCCGGCGGGATATAGATCACAGCCCCCGGCTTTCCTCCTTCGTTTACATCCAAATCCGTCTGCCTGCCTTTCATATCCGCTATGATGCTGTTGATCACCTCTCCGATATCCTTATATGGATTCCCCACAGGCCACTCTGTCACGTCGTAATAATTCCTGCCAGCCATTTCATTCTATCCTCCAATCATTTAGCCTTTTACCGCGCCCGCCGTCATTCCGCTTACGATATATTTCTGTGCCGCAAGAGAAATGATCATCACCGGGAAACTGAACACAAACGCTCCTGCACACATCGGACCCAGATCCAGGTTATATGCAGACAGGAATCCCGCCAGACCGACGGTAAACGTCTTTGCGTTCGTACTTGTCAGAAGCAATGCAACCAGAAAATCATTCCATGCAAGAAACAGCGTGAATATAAATGCTGTCGCCAGCCCCGGCGTGCAGATCGGCAGGATGATATTCTTAAATGTCTGGAAGCTGCTTGCGCCGTCCACATATGCCGCCTCATCCAGCGTTGTCGGTATCCCTTCATAGAAACTCAACATTGTCCACATGACAAAGGGCATATTAATTGCCGCATATACGATAATCAATGCAGTCCTGGTATCATACAGCCCCAGTTTACAAATCAGTTCATAGATCGGCACAACAATACTGGATGTAGGTATCATCTTCAGACACAATACCAATACGACAAGGAAAACCGATAATTTTGCCCCTGATCTCTGAATGGCATATGCCGCGAGAGAACCCAGGATCAAAGCGATCACCGTACTTACGACTGCGGCAGTCAGGCTATTAATAAAGAATTGCGCCGCATCCATCCTTTCAAAAAGCCCCAGAAAATTTTCTATAGAAAAAGCCGTCGGGAAAAATTTGGGCGGGACAGCAATCACTTCCGAACCCGGTTTGAAGGAACAACATACCACATATATGTAGGGGAAAAGCCAGAATACTGTAAGGATCATGGAAAGGCCAATTCCTATATTTTTGCCAACGCTGATATTCTTCTTCATCTTCATCTCCTTACACCTCCTAGTTTGCCTTTTTCTTTGGATTCCATAAGCTCTGCATAAATACCAGCGTAAATATTACCAATACCGCAATAAAGATAACCGCCATAGCGCTTGCGTATCCAACTTGATTATATCTTGCCAATGTCTTATAGATGATAATGCTTATCGTCTCAGATGAACTGTTCGGGCCGCCTTCCGTCATAGCCCAGATAATATCAAATGTCCTTGCCGCATCAATGATCCTGACCGAAAGCGCAGTCAGCAATACCGGTTTAATGTTGGGCAGTTTAATCAAAAGAATCTGCTGGAACAGATTCGCGCCGTCAATTTTCGCAGCCTCCATCATACTTGAATCCAGTCCCTGAAGCCCCGCGAGCGTCATCAGCATCATAAACGGCGTCGTCAGCCATATATCCGCGATACAGCATGCGATCAGTGACCATTTTGTATCCGCAAGCCACAGGATATCACTGCTCTGCGCCAGGATCCCAACCCTTGCAAGAAGCTCATTGACAATACCAAAGCTGGAACTCATCATCAATTTCCATGTAAGTCCCGCAACCAAAGGGGCAATCATCAGCGGCGCCATCATCAACGACCGGATGATCTTGCTCCCGCGGTAATTCAATTCAAAGAACAGAGCAAAAAGTAAGCCTATGATTGTCTCCAGGCCAACGGCCAGGACAATATATACCAATGTATTTTTTAACTGTTTCAGAAAGCCCCCGGCCGTGAATGCCCGTATGTAATTACTGAATCCGATAAATGTCCTCTCCCCGGTAATCCCAATATCAAAGAAACTGTCCATCACCATTGTAATGATGGGATAGATCAGGAACGCCCCCATGAATACCGCGCCTGGCAGGAAGAACAACAACAATGTTTTTCTTGAAATTAATCTCATTCTATTTATCCTCTTTTTGATCCGAGCACTTCCTCAGGAAGTGCTCTTTGCTACATTTGCAGTTACTGTCCTATGGCTTCAATCTCTGCCGCCGCCGACTCTAACGCCGACTCAGCATCAGCACCGCCAAGGCAGGATTCCACCACACCTGTCAGCACCTCTTCGATCTGTGCCCATGTCGTTACCATCGGTCTTGCCTGGGACTGCTCTGCCCCTAAAGTCTCAAGAACCGCCGTTGTATGCTCATTGCCGGCTTCATTTCCTGCCTCCTCGTATACGGATGTCCTTCCTGCAATCTTCAATGTAAGATCCATGTAGTCTGCATTGTGACCATACATATATTCCACATATTTCAGCGCCATCTCTTTATTCGCCGAATTCTTCATCACACATTCATACCAAGGACCTGTCGTGGCTCCGACTCCTGCGCTTCCCGCAATCATCGGGGCGCATCCGACCTTATCCGCGCCCAACGCTTCCACTGCCGCCGGATACTGGTGGCTCCAGTTCAGCTGCATGGCAACCTTTTCATTTGTAAACAATTCCTGTGACTCCGTTGACGCAGTGGACAGAGAATCTGCAGGGGTATAATCCGCTTCTGCGTTTTCTGCCATAAAGTTTAACGCGTCTACATAAGCCTGATCCGTGATATTGACATTTCCATCCTTGTCAAATACCAGTCCTTCGGCTCCTGCCTGGCAGGCAAAATCAAGAAATGAACACACTGCGTCTGATCCGCTTCCAAATACAGTCGTTCCATACATGCCATCCCCAGCAAGTTCTTCCGCTAATTCCTGATATTCCTCCCAGGTCTTTGGGACCTTATCTTCCGGAATCAAATCCTTTCTGTAGATCAGCACCTTCGCATTCACCCACATCGGATACCCAAGGAGATTCCCGTCAAGCGTGCCGCTTTCTTCAAGGGTTGGAAGAAAATCACTCTTATCCGCATCATTGATTGGCTCAATAGCATCTTTAAATGCGGCAAGCCATACAACGTCCAGACAGCCAACGTCATGTGTGGCTTCTCCTGCTTTAATCTCTGTCGAAAGCTTATCATACATACCGGTATAGGCAACTGCATCCACCACAACTTTACAGCCTGTTTCCTTCTCAAAGTCTGCCGCCGTTTCATTTGCAAGAGCCTCCGCCGGCGATCCGCTTTCAACCAGAACTGTAATACTGGTTTCTTTACTGTCCGAGGAACCATGATCCTCTTTCTTTCCTCCGCATCCTACAGCAAGTGACATTACCATTGCCGATGCCAGCAACATACTAAAAATTCTTTTTTTCATTTCTTCTCCTTTTCTTCCTGCTACTGTTTGTTTTGTTGTTTCATTTTATGAAATATATTTCATTTATAGTTTTCATTATACCATCATTTATCTAATTTGCAATACTTATTTTACAT
>VSNK01000022.1 GCA_009774255.1 Faecalicatena sp. | reverse complement strand
TATTTGATGGTTCGACCATCAAAATTTCTGATTTATTATAGTGAACCTCTACATTTAAGGAAAATATAAGGATTTGCTAAAGACCTTTAAGATTCATAAACGTAAAATAGAATCCATAAAAAGGAGGTTTCAAATGAAAGAAATATTATTGAAAACAGAGAATCTAAGCAAATCCTTTTCCACCGGCGGCACCATGCAGCATGTTTTGAAGAATATCGACCTGCAGCTTTATAAAGGAGATTTTACGGTTATCATGGGAGCCAGCGGTGCCGGCAAATCCACGCTGCTCTATGCCCTTTCGGGAATGGACACGCCGACTCTCGGCACCATCACATTTGCGGGGGAGACCATTTCCGGCCTCGGTCCGGATGCCCTGGCGATATTCCGCAGAGAACACTGCGGCTTCGTATTCCAGCAGATCTATCTCATTGACGGCATGTCTGTCATGGATAATATCCTCTCCGCCGGGCTTCTGGTCAGCAAAGATAAAAAAGCACTTCTGGAACGTGCCAAAGAACTGCTGCGGGCGGTCGATCTTTCCGAAGAAACACAGAAAAAGTTTCCCACCCAGATATCCGGCGGGGAAGCACAGCGTGTGGGGATCGTCCGGGGTCTGATCAATTCCCCCGAGATCCTGTTTGCCGATGAACCCACCGGCGCGCTCAATTCCAAAACCGGGCTGGGCGTTCTGGATACCCTTACTCATTTCAACGAGCAGGGTCAGAGTGTGGTCATGGTGACACACGATATGCGTTCAGCCAGACGGGGCAGCCGCATTTTATATTTACAGGACGGTATCATTCTGGGTGAATGTGATCTGGGAAGATATGTCCACGGCGATCAGAAACGCCATGAGAAGCTTTCTGCCTTTTTGAAAGAAATGGGGTGGTAGTATGCAAAAAAGTATTCTCATTGCCCGTTCCAATCTGCGCCGTTCGAAAGGGCAGACTGCCGCCATCATCCTGCTTCTGTTGTTTGCGGCGTCCATGCTGAATCTGTGGCTCATGCTTTCTATGGACTACAAGCGTAATTTTGACCGCTGCCACGATAGGCTGAATGCGGAACATGTCACTCTTGCACTTAGCAGCGACGATGCCGGTCTGCGTGATTTCTTGTCAGAAACCCTGGAAAACGATTCCCAGGTCACCCAATATTGTATGGACGATGCCTTCTCCATGGTAGGCTCCTTTGCATATAATGACGGCGAAGTAAACACAGAATTTATCGTCATGGAAAAAGAGGCCGCTTTAAACCGCCCCATAGGAAAGGTTGAGATCGTAGAGGACAGCCCGTTCACAAGCGGAGTCTATCTTCCCATGCTCTATAGTACAGGCAGTCACTCCGTCGGTGATACCCTCGACATCAACATCGGAAACCAGGTAGAAAGCTATACCATATGCGGCTTTTTCAACAGCGCGATGGCGGGTTCCCACAATTGCTCCATGAGCGCGCTCTTGCTCACAAGAGACCAATATAGGAAATTTCAGGAATTGGATATCGCGCCGAAATCCACTTTGGTATCCGTTCGGATCCATGACAAATCCGAGAGTGATAATTTTGAAGCAAAGCTTAAAAATAAGCTTTCCTCCCGTTTCCCTGATGTACTCGCCCTGAGCAATTCCTATGCGCTGGTCTCCACCTCACGCTATATTTCACAGATGATCTGCGCCGGCATTGTAAGCGCGATGGCTTTTCTGGTGACTCTGATCGCGCTGGTCGTCATTGTGTCAAATGTCATCAACTATATTCAGGAGAATATGCAGAATCTCGGCGCATGGAAAGCAACAGGCTACACCTCCGGACAATTGGTTTTTGCACTTCAGCTTCAGTTTTCGGGCATCACTCTGG
Source organism: Faecalicatena sp. (assembly GCA_009774255.1). Lineage (GTDB taxonomy): Bacteria > Bacillota > Clostridia > Lachnospirales > Lachnospiraceae > Schaedlerella. The sequence continues at coordinate 32,980 of VSNK01000022.1, read as the reverse complement.
CCACTTCCCTGATCGGCATCGGGCTTTCCTACTGCCTCTTCCCGTCGGTCAATGAAATGATGATTGCCCAGACAGGAATCCCCTACCGGGTACATTTTCTGCCTCTCCCCGCATTGCTTACGCTGGCTTCTACGGTCGGAGCCGTTGCGCTTGCGGTATGGCTTGCCTCCCGCAGAATCAAAAAGATTGAGCCAATTGTGGCTCTGCGCCAGGGCCTCCTCACACACAGCTTCCGACACAATCATGTGCCTCTGGAAACGGCCCATGCACCGCTCCACCTTGCCCTTGCACTCAAGACCACACTTTCCGGGATGAAGCAGAACGTGACCGTGTGCATTACCATGCTCGTGCTTTCTCTCGTCAGTGTATTTTCCGGACTCATGGTGGAAAATATGCTTGTAGATATGGGACCCTTTCTTGATCTGATCGTCGGCGAAACGGCAGATTCCTGTATCAACATCAATACGGAGAGCGAAGAAGATTTCTTAAGGGAGTTGGAAAAAGATGAGCGTGTTCAAAAAATCTATCTGTATCATTCCACAGAGGTGCGCCATGTAGGCGGAATGGCATTGATGGCGACCATGTCCGAGGATTTCAGGGATGTAAACAATCAGAACGTCTGTTTTGAAGGCCGTTTTCCGAAATATGACAACGAAATGGCCGTAGCCGCAAAATATGCCAAAGAATATGACTTGAACATCGGGGATGAAATGACGCTGACCGCGGACGGAAAGGAAGCCCGGTATCTCATCACAGGCTTTACCCAGATCTCCAATAATCTCGGAAAAGACTGTCTACTTACCCGCAGCGGCTATGAGCGCATGGGAAAGCTAACGGAAGCAAGCTACTACATCAATGTCGCAGACGGGGTTGACGTAGATACCTTCAACGAGGATATCAACGGCAAATTCGACCATGCTGTCAACATGTCCATCAATATTTTGTCTGTCCTGGACGGCACGGCATCTGTCTATGTCACACTGATGAAAATAATTGTGATCGCAGTGCTCATACTAAGTGCCCTGATCATTACCTTTGTCCTGTATCTCCTTGTGAGAACCATGCTGAACAATAAAAAACGGGATTACGGGATCCTGAAAGCCCTTGGCTTTACGACAGGCCAGCTGATCCTGCAGACCGCGCTCAGCTTTATGCCTGCTGTCATACTTTCCACAATCCTGGGAATTGCCGGAAGCGCCCTGATCATCAATCCGCTTACCGCCCTGTTCTTAGGCGGCATCGGCATCGTAAAATGCACCTTTACCGTCCCTGTCGGTTTTATCACAGCGGCCGGAATCGGACAGATCCTCTTCGCTTTCGCGGCAGCCTGTCTGCTGTCGATGCGGATTCGAAAGCTCGCGCCCAGGACACTGCTGGCAGGAGAATGATTTGCAGGAGGGCACAGCCCGGTCAGGGTGTGCCCTCCTACAATGCTTATCAGTGTCTGCTCAGTATTCTCGTAGATACGATTTTCATGCTCCTGCCAGCACATCTGCCAGAGAATTGTCATTCAAAAATGTATCCATATTATACAAGAACAGCACGTCCGTGATCCTCTTATTATCTACCAGCGTCTGGATGTTATCATAATAATATCTGGCATCGATCATAACGATCTCATCATAGTAGGGGATCAAAAACGGTGCAAAGCAGTTCGCGTAGGAATCCTTGAAAATCAGCAGCCGCCTCCCCTTATCATTGGTAGTAACGATATCGACCATAGCATGGTTGCCGCCGAAAAACACCTGGTACTTGTCTTTCCCTTCCAACGCTTTCCGATCATACAACGTAGGACGCCTTTCCTCGTTATCAGAATCACTCACAAGATATCGAAATTCCAGATTTTCCGGCTCATATACCTCCACCGTATCCTTCGCCTTGTGGTATCCGCTCCTTGACGCAAGGGTTCCCGAGAAATCCGTCGTTACCGTATAGATATTGTAGTCGGACACCGCGCCCTCGATTTCCATCTGTTTCGCTGCCGTATTGAAGCCATATGCAGCCCCCCTGGTCGTCCAGTGATGATCGGTCTTATAATACAGCCCCTCATCCGCATGCTGCCTTAAGACCTCCGTAACATCAATACAGCCGATCGCATCGCTGAGCTGTTTTTTTATGTATTTCATATCTTGGCTCTGATCACGTACGGGCGCTCCCAAAGGCAGATAATCCTTCATAATATAAGCCGCATTGGGAACGATCAGCGTATTCATCAGAAGTTCTTCATTTCTCTCCTGAAACTGGTTCATGGCTTCTAGATTTTCCTGCGTATTTTTTTCATCAATTCCTACGGGATTCTGCATCAGATATTTCCTTTTTCCGAGAAAAACCCCGTTGAATTCCCGTTTTCCGGTCAAAAGGTCGCACCGCACCTTCAGGCGGATCCAGAGATCACGGAATGCAAACTGATCAGAGACGTAGTCTTCCAGTTCCGACATATATTCTTTATTTCTGATGTTCTCAATGCTCGGCCTGGGAAATGTTGTCAACATCCGGTTCTCTTCATCCGACATCTTTTTGTCCGGCAGGATAAGGCCGGACAGCACCAGCAGCAGGACCAGGCCCGCAAAGCACCATGCCATGTTCCAATGCAGATCTTTATTTTCCTGTTTCTGTTTTTCCTTTCCCCTTTTTAATTCCATCTAACTTCCCCTTTTTTCTCCCGTATAACTGTCAACTCGATTCACAGCCTAATCGGCTCCATGAACGGTAAGGATCTGTCATGATAGCTCCTTACGCAGCTTCTCCTTTGATCAGAATCGGAAATATAAAAACGGATTGTAAGTGTCATTCACGAGATATGCCGTGGAAATCAAAAATATCCCCGCGTACATCACAATGCTGATTGCCTGCATGTATCTTTCTTCCTTCCATAACAGGTCGGTAAACTTCCGGTATGGGAGCGGCGTACTGCCGATTGCCGCAATGATGCCGAGTATCAGCCCTGATTTCAGGTAGTAGAAGCCAGTCATATCGATCAGTCCTTTTCCGCCGATTCCGAACATAGCTCCCAGATAAGCCGCCGCGCCGCCCAGTGACGGTGAGAAAAACAACACCCATCCGGCCATCACCAAAATCAGAGTATACACATGTCTTGCCGCGTTCGGCAGGCGTTCCAGGACTTCACCCAGCACATATTTTTCGATGCACAGGAGCACCCCGTAATAGAATCCCCATAAAATAAAATTCCACGCAGCGCCATGCCACAGCCCGGTCAGCATCCACACGATCATCAGATTCCGGATGGATTTCCATGTGCCGCCCCGGTTGCCGCCCAGAGGAATATAGACATACTCTTTGAACCAGGAGCTCAGCGACATATGCCATCTCCGCCAGAATTCCGTGATACTTTTAGAAATATACGGGTAGTCAAAATTCTTTATAAAGTCAAATCCCAGCATCTTTCCCAGCCCGATTGCCATGTCCGAATAGCCGCCGAAATCAAAATAGATCTGCATGGTGTAGGCAAAGCAGCCGATCCATGCTGTCAGAACGGACATTTCCGATACACCGAGCGATGACACTGCTTCATAGATGCTTCCGATATTGTTGGCGATCAGTACTTTTTTGCCAAGTCCCCGCAGGAACCACACGGAGCCTTCCCCGAACCGCTCCCACGATATCTTCCGACTCCGAAGCTGATGCTCCACATCCGAATAGCGCACGATCGGACCTGCGATCAGCTGCGGGAACATGCTCACATATGCGCCGAAAGCGACCGGATCATGCTGAGCCTTTATCTTCCCCCGATACACGTCTATGACATAGGACATGGTCTGAAAGGTATAAAAGGAAATACCGATCGGCAGCGCAAGCTCCTTATATGGGATATCCAAGTGCAGCCCCGCATTCAGATTTTCAATCAGGAAGCCATAATATTTATAAAATCCAAGAATCAGGAAATTGATCACCGCCGTCACGATACAGGCAAATTTTGCCTTATTCTTATTTCCGTCTTCCATATGGTTCTCGATTTCCATGCCGCTTACATAATTGATCCCGATGCCAAGCAGCATCAGAACCACATAGACTGGCTCCCCCCATGCGTAAAAAAGCAGGCTGAAAAGGAGCAGCACAAGATTTTTCCAGACAAAGGGGACAATATAATAAATCAGAAGCACGATCGGCAAAAATACAAAAATAAAGAAAATACTGCTGAAAATCATAATCCGTACCTCACAGGCTTTCCGCAAAGGCTTCCTGTGCCGCGTCCGCGTGTTCCCCGACTACATAAAGCACATAGTTGCCTTTCTCCGAAAACACATGTTTTTGCAGCAGCGCGGTCTGTTTTGCGCCATAGCCTTCAAAGCTCTTCAACTGTGTATCCAGCCGTTCTTCCACGGCATCGCGCAGCGTCTGTTTCTGAGTATCGTCCTTCAATTTTACAAGAAGCAGTTCGTGGGCATCCATATTGTCCGCCGGCGCGTACAGGACCGCTCCCTCGTAATCTTTGGGATTCACCCCGTAGAACCGCTTGATCATCCTCGCTTCGGCCTGCTCCATTCCCTGGAATTCCGCCGCCTTGACAACATTTTCCGCCACGTTCTCGATCTTTGCGCTGCTGTCAGGGTCATTAGTCATATCCAGCACTATGAATACGAGCAGACCCACTGTCAGTGCAATCTTCATATATGTATAAGAAAGCTGCGGCAGTTTCTTATCGACACTGCTTTCCTCAGCTTTATTTTCAGATTTATTAAAAAAAACCGGTTTGTTTATCTTCACTGCTCATTCACCTCTGTCAGCATATTTGCCGCCCAGTATTTATAGAAATCCGGCTGCAGGTGCAGGCCGTCACTCTGATACAGATCCTGATGCTCCTCCGCCACATACGTATTGTCGATATAACGGTATCCGCTCTGCTGCGCCATCGCCTGCAGTGCGGCATTGTATTCCCCGATCCGCGTGTAGCTCTCATCCCAGACCGCGGCTCCTCCTGCGGGCAGAATGGAATTGAGATACACCTCGCACTCCGGCAGCTCATTCATGACTGCCTGTATCTGCGCCGCGCACTCGGCGGCATATCCGTCCGGCTCAGGCCACAGGCCGCATTTTACATCATTGATTCCAAAGCACAGGAATACCCGTTCCGGATCCAGTCTCTTCAGCTTGTCCATCTTCTTGGACACATCCGTGATTATGCTTCCGCTTTCCGCTATGACCCAGTCTTCCGGCAGCAGCTCATAGTAAGAAAAACCAACTGCCCGTGAGTCCCCCATAATCGCACAATTTTCAAAGCTTCCCCAGACCGCGCTTTCATCCGTATCCGCTATATCCAGGCCGTGCCTGACCCGGATCGCCTTGATTACATTATTGATCTCCTGCACATTCTGGTTCTCCAGGCTTTCCAGATAACGAAGCCCCTGGCTGATCTTTTCTCTGTCCTGCTCCTGCTTTTGATTGTTATAAATGAACCCAATAATGACGACAGTGATAATGATTATCCCTGCCGCCACAAAAAAGATGCTCTTATTTAGTGAATGGCTCCTCTTCCCTTTTCTCAATTCGCAATCTCCCCGAGCATATCCAATACTGCCTTCTTGGGCTTTGCTCCAAGATCCCGCTTTACAGCCTCCCCGTTCTTGAATACGATCAATGTCGGAATACTCATCACACCATATCTCTGCGCAATTTCCAGTTCGCTGTCAATATCCAGCTTCCCGACCTTTACATCTGACACTTCGCCCGCAACCTCCTCAATCACAGGAGCCATCATCTTGCACGGGCCGCACCAGTCCGCATAAAAATCTACCAGGACCGGCTTCTCGGACTGCAGAACTTCCTTCACAAAATTCTCAGCCGTTATTTTCAATACTGACATCTGTATATTCCCTCCCTACGGATCTTTTCGTTACGGTCACAGAACCGTAACTTCTATGCTTCATCTATAGCTTTCCCAATATCATGCCTCATATACTTGTTTCCAAATTCCACCCAGTCCGTAGCCGCATATGCATTTTCCCGGGCTTCCCTCAGATTCCTGCCCTTGGCGGTCACGCCCAGTACACGGCCTCCGTTCGTCACGATCTTCTCTCCGTCATGCCTGGTTCCCGCATGGAAACAATAATATCCTTCATGCTCCCGGAACTTGTCCAGGCCGCTGATGGTAAATCCCTTTTCATATTTCAGCGGATATCCGTCCGAAGCAAGTACCACGCAGACAGCCGCATTGTCTTCAAACTGCAGGTCAATCTGATCCAGACAGCCGTCTATACAAGCCTCCACGACCTCAATCAGATCATTCTTCATCCGCGGAAGTACAACCTGTGCCTCCGGATCTCCGAACCTGGCATTATATTCCAACACCTTCGGGCCTTCCTCTGTCAGGATCAGGCCGAAGAAGATCACGCCCTTAAATGGCCTGCCCTCTGCCGCCATGGCATCCACAGTCGGCTGGTAAATATACTTTTTACAGAAGTTCTCCACCTCATCCGTATAGAACGGGCTTGGTGAAAAAGTTCCCATTCCTCCGGTATTCAGGCCCGTATCGCCGTCGCCTGCCCGCTTATGATCCTGGGCGGAGGTCATAGTCTTGATCGTCCTTCCGTCTACGAAGGAAAGAACGGATACTTCGCGGCCGGTGAGAAATTCTTCGATCACCATCTCATTGCCTGCGGAACCGAACTTCTTATCCAGCATGATCGTTTTGACCCCTTCCTTCGCCTCTTCCAGGTTCTGACAGATCAGTACGCCCTTGCCCAGCGCCAGTCCGTCCGCTTTCAGAACAATCGGGAACTTCGCGTTCTCCAGGTACGCAAGTGCCGCGTCCGGATCCGTAAAATTCTCAAAATCTGCCGTCGGGATCTTATATTTTTTCATCAATTCCTTGGAAAATGCCTTGGAACCTTCCAGGATCGCCGCGTTTTTCCTCGGTCCGAAGGTACGGATACCTGCCGCCTCCAGTTCATCTACCAGGCCGCCCACCAGCGGGTCATCCATTCCCACGATAACCAGGTCAATGTGATTCTCTTTGGCAAACGCCGTAAGCTTGTCAAATTCCATGGCACCGATCGGCACACACTCCGCATATTCCGCGATCCCGGCATTTCCCGGTGCGCAGTACATCTTCTTTACCCTGGGGCTCTTCGCCGCACTGGCCGCAATCGCATGTTCTCTACCGCCGCTTCCTACAATCAATACGTTCATGTCTGCCTCCTGTTTATTCTTCGTTGGTTGTGCAATTACCGCTTTTCCATCCTTTACCGTCACTTTTCCGCTGGCAATCAGGTCAATGGCCTGAGGCAGGATCTTCCACTCCGCCTGCTCCATGACTCTGCGCTGCAGTTCCCCGGGCGTATCTCCCGGCCGGACCTCAACCGCTTTCTGCAGGATGATCGGCCCGGTGTCTGTCCCTTCATCTACAAAATGCACCGTCGCGCCAACCACCTTCACGCCTCGATTCAACGCCGCTTCATGCACCTTTAACCCATAATATCCGGTTCCGCAGAAAGCAGGGATCAGAGACGGATGGATGTTGATCATCCGATTCCTGTATTTCGCTGTCATTTCCGGCGGGATCACCACCAGAAAGCCTGCCAGTACGATCAGATCCGGCTCACAGGCATCCACTGCCTCCATAAGCTTCTCATTGAACTGCCTGCGGTCCTCAAAATCCTTCGGCGAAATACATTGCGCCGGTATCCCGTGATTTTTCGCCCGTTCGAGGGCATATGCATTTTTATTATTGCTGATGACTCCCACGATCTTCGTGTTGGTAATACTTCCGTCTGCCACACGGTCAATGATTGCCTGCAGATTCGTCCCGCCTCCGGAAACCATAACCACCACTCTTAACATAAGGTCACCCCTTTTTCACCTGCTTCGATCTGTCCCACCACATACGGTGTCTCTCCTGCCGTCCGGATGGCCTCCATCGTCTTTTCCACATCTGCCGGGTCTACCGCGAGCACCATTCCGAGTCCCATATTGTACGTGTTGTACATCATCTGCTCCTCAATCCCTCCGGTCTCTGCAAGCATTCCGAATACAGGCGGAATCGGGTAGCTGTCCTTCCGGATGACCGCGCGGGTGCCGTCTTTCAGCATTCTTGGGATATTCTCGTAGAAACCGCCGCCGGTAATATGGCTGCACGCCTTCACGGTCACCCCCGCCTCCCGGATACTCCTGAGTGCTTTTACATAGATCTTCGTAGGCGCCAGAAGTGCCTCTCCCAGTGTACACCCCAGCCTGTCATAGCGGGTTTCCAGAGCTTCCTTCGTCATATCAAATACCTTCCGAACGAGGGAAAATCCATTGCTGTGCACGCCGGAAGACGCCATGCCGATCAGAACATCCCCTTCCTTCAGCTCTTTTCCGGTGATCAGGTCCTTTTCATCTACGATCCCCACTGCAAATCCTGCCAGGTCATATTCATCTTCCGGATAAAAGCCCGGCATCTCCGCAGTCTCCCCACCGATCAGAGCGGCATTCGATTGTTTACAGCCCTCTGCCACACCGCTTACGACAGCGGCTATCTTCTCCGGCTCATTTTTGCCGCATGCAATATAATCCAGGAAAAACAGTGGTTCTCCTCCCGCGCAGGCAATGTCATTGACACACATTGCCACACAGTCGATTCCGACAGTGTCATGCCGGTCCAGCAGGAAAGCAAGCTTCAGCTTTGTTCCCACACCGTCCGTGCCGGATACCAGGACCGGCTTTTCCATATTTTTGAATCTTTCCATCGAAAATGCTCCCGAAAAACCGCCCAGGTTTGTCAAAACCTCCGGACGCATGGTTCCCTGCACATGCTTCTTCATCAATTCTACGGCCTTATAACCAGCCTCAATATCCACACCAGCAGCCTTGTAATCTATTGCCATTGCCTTTTCTCCTTCTTTTGTCCTGTAAAAAAGTGTGCGTCCTGACGCACACTTGCGCCGAAGCGCGGCTGCGACAGCAGCCATTTTCCTTATGCGCGTAGTGTGCATCCCCCGGAGGGTTTTTGTTCTATAGGATAATTCGGAGAAGTTTCCTATAGAATAAAAAACTGCGCTCCGCTTCGGTCGGTGCCAAGCAGTTGCCAATTACTGAGCCAGATAAGCCTCATATCCAATCTCGTCCAGTTTCGCTGCCTTGGACTGGACCGTTGATTTCATTTCTGCCGTATACTCCTTCAGCTTGTCCAGAAGCACCGGATCTGATACGGCCAGGATCTTCGCAGCCAGAATCGCTGCATTCATACCGCCGTCGATGGCCACGGTAGCCACCGGAATTCCCGGCGGCATCTGTACGATGGAAAACAGCGCGTCCTCTCCGTCCAGGTTCTTGCCTGAGAGAGGAACACCGATGACCGGCATCGGAAACAATGCCGCGCACATCCCCGGCAGATGAGCTGCCATTCCCGCACCTGCGATAATCACTCGGATTCCCTTTCCTTCGGCTGCCTTTGCCCATTCAAAGAACACATCCGGCTCCCGATGCGCGGAGATAATCGTCATCTCATAATCAATCCCGAACTTTTCCAGCTGCCTGGCAGCCTTACTCATAACCTTCAGATCCGAGTCGCTTCCCATTACGATTCCTACTTTAGGCATTCTGTTCCCACCTTTCCAACGGTTCATTGAGCACTTCTGTTCCCGGAAGTACGAACCGTCCGTTTTTCAATAGTATAATTCTTTTTCCCTCTTTTGTCACTACACTTATTTCATCTAATTCCTCATAGGGAATCGTGATGTCCGTATGGCACTGAAAATATGCCTTCTCCACATTTTCCTTCCGGAGCACGGAGACCGAATTATCCTTTGCCACAATTTCCTTGCCATTCGGATTGTATACCTTCACATCCTCACTCCAACTGTAGCACGTATCTCCCACCGCGAAATGTGGCCCTGTCTTCTCTGCAATGAGGATCGGCAGCTTTTCTTCGATCTGATACTTCCTTCCTGCCACATACGCCGTCGTATTGGTTCCGATTGCGAATTCTCCAAGGGGCAGAGTGGGGTGGTTGTGGAGGACATTGTCACTGACATACTTCCGGTTATCCTCTTCCCGCTCGAAGTTGGAGCAAGTATAATCCGTAATCCTGCCGTCCCGGAAAGTCAGCTTCAGATCCCGGTACTGCAGCTCATTCAGATATACCCTGCTCACATGCAGCACTCCTTGTGTTCCTTCCAGAACCGGAGAGGTGAACACCTCGCCCACAGGAATATTGACATCTGCCACACAATTTTCAAAAATTGTTTCCTTCTCCGGGTCGCCCAGACGGTAAAGCTGCACTTTAATATCGGTCTGGTTCTCCCCTTTTCCGATCACGTGAACGTACTGCCCCTGATCCAGCGCATCGATCAGCTTCTGCTGTACCTTTTCGTACAGCTTTGCGTCCAATGTGTTGATACGGATCACTTCATCAAAAATCTCCGGGTAGCGCTCTCCGATCTCTGGCACCGGGAACGCGATGATGGTAAAGCTCCGTTCCTCGCCCTTGATATACTGATTGGTAATCTGGCCCGCTTTGCTGTCATACCGGAGGGAAAGGGACTTCTGCGCCTCCGTGAAGGTCAGCGCTTCCTTTTTCACCTCCGGAGAAAACGGCTTTTCCCCGAATGTCTCGATCACGGCCGGCCCCGCATACTGTGCCGCCTGTCTCTCGTTCTCTTCATATACATGCTTCAGTACATCCAGCTTACGCTCAATGTATCGCTTATCCAAAAACAGTGCCTGATCCTGACGATGGTCATACTCATACTGCTTATTGGCAATGGCCCCGCAGTAGCCGGTCTTTCTCTGCCCCTGTCTCGTGATGACACTCGAAGCCGTACGGTAGATAACCGGAGACAGGGCCATTTTTTCAAAATTATCGACCGCGATCTTCACCACCTGCTCAAATCCCAGATGATAGCGGATATCGACTACGGATTTCTTTGACAGGTCCTTTCCGGTATTGACAAACCCGATCCGGTATCCTTCGGTATAGACATCCGCCATTTTTTTCAGAGTCTCCCACGGAAGACTCTTCAGATACCTGACCGTACCAAGCTCATTCTCCGTAATATATTCTCCATAGCGGTAAAGATATCGCTCATCATCCAGATCGTCACAGAGGAGCACATCCGCCCCAAATGCCTGCATGGGATAAAGCTGCTCTTCCACCCGCTCCGTCAAAAAGACATCGCAGTAATCCGTGGCATACCAGTAAAAAATATCCTTCAGGCTCCCTGCTTCCGGAAGTTCACCTTCAAAGTGATTGTACACCTGAATCAGCAGTTCGTTCAGGATCGTCAGATAATCCGTTCTGCATTCATGGGCATAAGCAATGCCGCCCCGCAGCTCCGCGTACAGAAAGCTGAGCTGCCTCCCCAAATCCTCGCCCAATACGGACACGGCATATGCCGGATTCCCGTAGCTCTCTTCATAATGCTCTGGCAGGATGTCCTCGTACAATGCGTAGTTCATTTTCCGCAATTCCTCCAAGCTGAGCTTGTGCCAGGAGCCATCCATGATCTGCCGGGAAATCTCTGTCAGCCGCAGGGTGAATGAAGCCATCTGCCGAAAATAAGACCGGAAGGGCTCCGATACCGTATCCTCCGTCAGTATCTGCTTCAGCCTTTCTATTGAGAGAATATATCTTTCCTGATAACCATCTTCCGAAGTTTCCGTTATGACAGACCCATTCACCAATGTATCCCCCGGAATCTGACCGTGATTTTCACTCATTTCCTTATTCCTCCTATAAAAATAATGCACATGACGAGCAAAATCAAAACATTTGCCGTAATTCCAAGTTTGCAGAAGATATAACGCTTTTCCCTCTCCCGCAAGCCTTTGACCCCTGCCCTGACTCCCAAACCGGAAAAGACCATTGCCAAAATGCCGAAACCTCCGATAAATCCTGCCGCCGCGCCATGCATCCGAAACGCAATCCAGACTGAGGCTATGATCAGCAAAAACGCGCCTGAAGCATACCAGCAGGAATGCGTTCCCATGTGGGAATATTTCAAAGGAGCCTGACCGTACTTCCGGGTCTTACGCTTTTTTCCCTTGTCACGAATCCGCTCTTTTGTATTTTTTTTGCTTCTGGTCATAACACTTTCTCCTTATTATGTTGCATATTAAAAATAAAATGTATCCCAGAACACCTCCCAGGGTATTCAGCATCAGGTCGTCCACATCAAAACTCCCCACTCTGGTAAAAAGCTGAAAAATCTCCACACCAAGGCTCAGGGCAAAGCTGTAAGAAAGGGTCAGGAAAAATCCTCTGCACGTGCTTGCCATTGATATAAAAAACCCGTAAGGTACAAAAATTAAAATATTTCCGAATAAATTTGCAAATACTGCAAACGCCCCCAGTTCCTCTCTGTATTCGATAAAGCGCGTGATTTCCTTAAAGAGCACCAGATTATACCGATAGCCCTCCGGGACCTCCGTACGCCCGTACCACTCGGCAAAGCATAAAAAATAGACCAGAAATGTAATATAGAGTACGAACATTACTTTCCCGAGTATGCGGTACCTTTTCACTTGTCTCTGACTCAAAATAATACTCCTTCAGGTTTTCCGCCTCTAAAATGTGATCTCTCCCCGATGCTTCAGAAGCCGCGCGCCGTTTACGATCGTGATCACGCCTGACGTGATTCCGATCACGATCATCACGATTCCAAACGCGATATTCATTCCGCCTGACGACGTCATTGTCTTATACGCTCTCTCCATAAGTAGCATTCCTCCGATTTTTGATTTTTAGTGACCATTTTTCATTTCACACCATATATCTTATAATATGCATCGATGGCTGATTTCAATGTATCATCAATGATGATTTGCCCGCCGCATTCTCTGTTGTAAAGACATTCTACGACCTCTTCCATGGTCACGATCGCTGCCGTGTCAAATCCGTACAGATCTTTGATCTCATCCAGCGCGCTCTTCTCCCCGCCTTTTCCGACCTCCATGCGGTTCAGAGACACGATCAGTCCTTTTACCTCCACATCTGCCTGTGCCTTCAGGATCGGGAAGGTTTCCTCGATCGATTTGCCCGAGGTAGTCACATCCTCAATCATTACCACGCGGTCACCGTCCTGAAGCCTGCTCCCCAGCAGGATCCCCGTATCTCCATGATCCTTTGTCTCTTTTCTGTTGGAGCAGTACCGCACATCCTTGCCGTACAGCCTGCTGATCGCCATCGTCGCTGCCACGGACAGCGGGATCCCCTTATACGCCGGCCCGAACAGTACGTCAAAATCCAGGCCATAGTTGTCATAGATTGCTTTTGCATAATATTCCCCCAGCTTCTGTAGCTGCGTGCCTGTAACATAGGCGCCCGCATTCATGAAAAATGGGGACTTTCTTCCGCTCTTCAAAGTAAAGTCGCCGAATTTCAGCACATTACTTTCCACCATAAATTCAATAAATTCCTGCTTGTAGCCTTCCATAATGATTAAAACCTCCTGTATTTACAGACTTTTCAGCCATTTTTATGATCCTGAATTCGATGTTCCCATTATAGCAAAAGGTTTTTTCAGTGTAAAGCATTTATTCAATTGTTGTTGTTTCTTCCATAGATTCAATCCGTTCCGCTTCTTCCCGTGTGATCAGCCGATGCTTTACCATACTTTGAAGCACCTGCCCGACCCGCTGAGAAGCCAGCTCCATGCTGATATCCGGAGAATAGTCCGACGGGGCATTTGGGATTCCCGCCAGCATGGCCGCCTCATACTCCGTCACTTCTGACGGATGCTTCCTGAAATATCCTGTGGAAGCCGCGTAGATCCCTTCATAGCCGCTCCCGAAGCTTGCCATATTGACATATAGCTCAAAAATCTCTTCCTTCGTGTACTCTTCTTCTATATCAAATACCGCAAAGACCTCCGCTGCTTTGCGCTCAATCTTTTTTTCCTGCGTAAACAGCATGTTTTTCGCAAGCTGCTGTGTAATGGTACTTCCACCTTCTACGAAGGCCCCCGCCCGGATATCCGTCCAAAGAGCGCGGATGACCGCGACCGGATCGATTCCCGGATGGGACATAAATCGATGATCCTCCACAGATATGACGGCATCAATATAAAAATCAGACATTTCGGAATATTCCGTAAAATTTTCTTTTTCCCGAATCGCCCGCACTCTGTCCTCAATGGTCGCCTGGGCCAGGGCATCCTGATACATCCGGTATCCCCTGTCTCCAAAAAAGGCACCCGCCGCTGCCGCCAGAAACAACAGAACCGCAAACAGGCAAAGTATAAATTTTCGAATCGGATGTCTTTTTTTCACTCTCCTCAATGTACCGTCAGCTCCTTTGTATATTTTCAATCAGGTCATAGGAGTTGTAGAAAAATAACTGATACAGATTACGCAGGATATTTCTTCGGATGTGCAGGTCAAAAAACGCAGGCGTAGTGGGCTACGTCGAGGCTTTTTGGCCTGTGCAGCCGGAGAAATAGACAAGTCAAGATGTGTCAGTTATTTTTCTACAACTCCATAGCTTAAAAATAGACAAAATCCCCAAAACATATACGTCTTGGGGATCGAAGTCCGTATTTGATATTTCGCTTGCCTATCTCTTGCTGAACTGCGGCGCGCGTCTTGCGGCTTTGAGACCGTATTTCTTTCTTTCCTTCATTCTTGGGTCACGGGTCAGATAGCCGGCTTTTTTCAGAATCGGTCTGTACTCCGGATCTGCTTCCAGCAGTGCACGGGAGATTCCGTGACGGATTGCTCCTGCCTGTCCGGTGTAACCGCCGCCATGTACATTCACAAGTACATCGAACTTATCTGTTGTACTTGTAGCGACAAGAGGCTGACGAACAACAACCTTCAATGTCTCCAGACTCAGATAATCATCGATATCTCTTTTATTTATAGTAATCTTACCTGTACCAGGTACCAGGTATACTCTTGCAATAGATTTTTTTCTTCTTCCTGTTCCGTAATATTTTGCATTAGCCACTGTAATGTCCTCCTTTCAACCTTTCCTTAAAATGTCAGTGCCTCTGGTTTCTGAGCCTGCTGTGCATGCTCCGGACCAGCATATACATGAAGCTTCTTGATCATCGCCCTGCCTAAAGGTCCTTTCGGAAGCATTCCCTTTACAGCCAATTCCACCACTCTCTCCGGCTTCTTCTTCATCATCTCTGCCAGAGTGGTCTCTTTCATTCCGCCTACATATTCGGAATGGTGATAATAAATCTTCTGCTGCAGCTTCTTACCTGTTACTTTTACCTTTTCCGCATTCACAATCACTACATAGTCGCCTGTATCAACATGCGGTGTGAACTCCGGCTTGTTCTTTCCTCTTAATACTTTTGCCACTTCGGAAGCAAGACGTCCTAATGTGCAGCCTTCAGCATCAACCACATACCATTTTCTTTCAATCTTGTCTGGATTAGCCATATAAGTTTTCATGGGGGGTCCTCCTGTTATTTTCTATTCGTCTCTCATTTATTACCTGTATTTATATGAAAGCAGTATACTCCGGGGCTTTGGCGCATACTGTTTCTCCCTTTTTCACGCTGTAATATTATAGTACGCTTAAATTAGAATGTCAATATTTTTTGCGGATAAATTTCCAGATTCCCATAATTGATGTTACAGTTCACTGGCCAGCCAGCGAACTGTAACGAATCCGGCCTATTTAAAGTTGCCTTACGGCAAGAGGCCGGATTCCAGCCCCAGTACACACTGGCCTGTGACCGTGCAGCGTGGTGCACGGCCCAGGAGTGAACTGTAAATAATTGATTTCTTCAATTAGTTATGAAATACGATATCCTGCTTTCTCGATTTGAAGAACTCTGTCAGAAATTCATAAAAATCTACGACATTCCGGCTGTCCGTCTTATTCCTGTTATAGTTAATGATAATATCCCTCTGGCAGATCGGCTCCTCTATTTTCAATAGCCGTACCGGTTCATTTTCGATACTTCCCCATGTAAATTCCGGCCAGAAACCGATTCCCATATTGGCCGCAATCATATTTTTTACGGCAGCCGGATTATCACTCTCAAAAATAATCCTTGGAGTAAATCCCGCATGCTGGCAGAACCGGTCGCAGATATAACGAAATTCCCGTGAGCCAAGGAGGCTGACAAACCCCTCCTTGGCCACTTCCTCGAGGCAGATGGATGTCCTCCCCAAATATCTTCTGTTCTCCGGCACAGCAAGATAGATTTCTTCCGCGCATGCAAAGCTGTTTTCATCATTGTCTGCCTGATAAAAAAGCTTTGTCGTTACGGCAATATCATAAAGCTCGCTTTCTATATTCTGATGGAGCTGAAAGTGGATATCCTCATGCTCCTTTTTATATTGTATGATTGCCTCCATGACAAGGCTTGAAGCGGCCAGCACATTCATATGGATGGTCTCACTCTCCAATGCGACCATCATTTTCAGTTGTTTCGGAATATCATCGATCTTTGCCATCAACGGCTCTAATTTTTTCTGCAGATATTTTCCATATTCCGTCAATACGATGTTCCGACCCTTAGCCGCAAACAACGGAACTCCCAGATCATTCTCCAGCCTTCGAATGGCCTGGGTAAGAGCAGGCTGTGTAATATGAAGATTTTTCGCGCTGTTCGTCATATGCTTTGTATTTGCCACTTCCAAAAAATAACGTATCTGCATCAGTTCCATTTCCAGCCTCCTCTCCTGCCGGCAGTACTTTGCCTGGCTATGTTACTAACCTCTGATCTTGCAGCGTAGTAGTTGTCCCAGGAATAAACGGGATTCATAATATATACATTATCAATTTTATAAATATTATATATTAGACATAATCATACGTCAATGCTAAACTATGGTTGTAAACAAAAGCAATGTTGTCAAAAAAGAAAGTGAGGGAAACTAAAATGGCTGAACTTCTCGAATCTACCATGCTGATCTGCTTTGGATTGTCCTGGCCCATGAATCTAGCCAAGAACATCAAAGCCAGATCAGCCAGCAACATGAGTCTCCAGTTTATACTCCTTATCATCACAGGGTATATCGCTGGGATCTCCGCAAAAATCTATACCCACAGATTCAATTATGTATTGGTCGTGTATCTCTTAAATCTGGCTGTTGTATCTGCCAATGTGGTCGTATACTTTATCAATCGCCGTTACGACAGGCTGGCCAGACAAGCCAACGCAGATTTAAGCAGACAGATATCAGGCCACACACCTTTTCAACCATCAATTCATGAACAGGGGGATGATGAAATGCAGACATATAGAGAACTTAACAGTATTACAGAAGCAGGCGGTGTTATACTTTTTGGATCCAACACATTTGCCGCCCTTCCAGTCGGGGAACTGGCACAGGCTTTCCGCATTACGGAACCGCTTTATAACCGCAGTATCAAAGACATACGCATTGATCAGATCGAGCGCTATCTGAAGGTATGCCTGTATGACCTCAATCCGCGTAAGATTTTCGTAAATATGGGGGATGTGGATATCCGGGATGAAAATGTGGACGTAGACAATTTTATCTCCAAATATGAGTGGCTCCTCTACATGATCCACACAAAGACACAGGCTTCTATCTATATCGTACCGATCGTGTCCAAGAACCCGGCCGCATTCAAGATCAACCAGCGCCTGAAAACACTGGCAGAACAGACAGGGTGTAAATATATTGATGTCTCCGGTGTCCTCGATTCACCGCGCCCGACACTCAGACTGTTCGAACTGATGAAGGTGCATATGCGCAATCATCCGATCAACTTTGCCGATGCCATGGAGGTCGGTACACTCAGCAACCGTGTGATCGAAGATGTGCCTGACGACGGCCAGGCATCCGCTGAGCCGGGGATGAGCAGACATACTGTTTATGCGAAGCATTGAGTCGAATAAAGAGTTTCGCTTGCGAAACTCGCGGCTGCGGCACAATAGCGCCAGGCATGCAAATATGCCTGGCTCGCTGCTGCTCAGGAATAAACCCTTGATGGTTCCGATCTTTATTTATTCCTTTTCACATCAAACACATACAATTCATGCAGGGCACGCGTCGCGCAGATATATCGGAATTGTTCAAAAAGAGCACTCTCTTTCTCTCCGCCTGCCACAAACACTTGGTCAAACTCCAGTCCCTTCGCAAGATAAAAGGTCGTCACCGTAATGCCTCGCCGGAACTGACTGCTGTCCCGGTCAATATAATACACATCCTCCCGCCGTTTGCGCAGATACCGATATGCCTCGGCCGCATCCTGTTCCGTCATCGTCAGCACAGCCGCATTCTCATATCCGGCTATTGTTCCTTCCGCATTTTGCTCCGCTTCTATATTTTGATCTGCTTCTACATTTTGATCCGTTTCCCCACTCGTTCTCTTTTCCAGGTTTACCCGATTCAGCACTTCTTCCATTGCCTCATCCATTGACAAAAATACGTTTTCCTCCACGCCCCTTCCGTGGCGCTGAAAATATTCCAATCCTGCAACTCCTGTGATCTTCGCGGCATATTCCGCAATTTCAGCCGTATTCCGATAGCTTTTTTTCATTTCAATACGGCGGAGGTTCCTGCCGAATATGTCAGGCAAAAAAGTCAGCACATCCGTCGGCTTACGATCCACCGTCTGAGCCCGGTCTCCAAGGATGGTCATATTGCAGGTAAACAGAAGCCCAAGTATGACATACTGCAGATAGGAATAATCCTGCATCTCGTCAATGATCAAATGGCGGATATTCCTGCGCGCCGCCCCTGTCCGAAGACGGTACTTCAGATACAGAAGCGGATATACATCCTCATATCTGAGAAAGCGTTTTTCAATGGTTACCTCCGGCAGCACCGGATATCCGCAGTCTTTCAGCAGCCAGTTATAGATCTCATACAGATCTGTTGTCACATAGAGGCTCTCAAACATCTCCCGGATCACTGAGAGTTCTTCTTCCGGAAGCTCTCTGTCATAAAGAGTCTCATATTCATCAACAAAATACTCCATCACCGCATCCATTCTGGAGAGCAGCGGAACGCCGGAGAATTTATAGTAAAAGAGCTTCAGGATTTCTTCCGCCTTCTTTTCCATTCCTTTATATTCTATATTCCGGAAATCCACCAGACGATCCTCCAGTTCTACCAGAAATCCTTCCACGCATCGTACAAATTCTTTTGACTGCTTCCAGCGGTAACAGGCTTCCTCTGAAACGGATATCGCACCCTTTTTTCGTACCTGCCTTTCAATGTGATGATATCTGTCCTCACAGTCGGAAACCGTATCCTTCAATTCCCGGTACGCAAACAGGTCAAAGCTCATTTCCTGGATATTTTCCTCCCCCAGTTCCGGAAGGATATGGGAAATATAATCTGAAAATACGCTGTTCGGTGACAGCACCAATATGTTGGAAGAACGCAGATTCTCCCGGTCATGATACAGCAGATAGGCAATCCTGTGCAGTGCCACGGAAGTTTTCCCGCTGCCCGCCGCCCCCTGGATCACCAGAATCTTATCCTTTGTGTTTCGAATGATGGCATTCTGCTCTTTCTGGATGGTACGGACAATATTTTTCAACTGCGTATCACTGTTTGTTCCCAGCTCCTGCTTCAGGATATCATCATCGATCTTCATATCACTCTCGAATTCATAGATCATCCTGCCGCCCCGGATCTTATACTGCCTCTTGGAGCATATCTCTCCTTCCATCCGCCCTGACGGAGCCTCATAGGAGGCGGGTCCCCTGTCATAATCATAGAACAGTCCGCTGACCGGAGCACGCCAGTCATAAATCAAAGGCAGGCCGCCACGTTTCTCAGAAAAATTCCCGATCCCGATATGGAAGGTCTCCGCCTCATCTTCTCCTTCATATAGAAAATCGACTCTTCCGAAAAAAGGAGAATCCAGCATCTTTTTCAGCCGGCGCCTCATGTTCAGATTCTCCTGGTTCGCATTGATCTGCGTCAGAAGCGCCTGGCTGTTATCAAAATTCTCATATCCGTACTGATCCATTTCCGTGTAATTTTCCCAATAGTACTCATGCATTCCCTCAATATCTTTCTGCACGAATTCTATGTTTTCGTCTAGTTCCCGGATTCTCGCCCGAAGCTTCTCCATAACAAACGCTAAAAAATCTGTCCCTGCACTCATGCCAACTACGCTCCTTTCATTCATGCTCGTAGCGCCTCAAATATAGTAAGGAACTGACACATCCTGCGCAATCTGTATCACTTATTTTTCTACAACTCCTAATGACCGCGAAACACCGGTCAGGAACAAACCCGACCAGCAAAAACTTCTCCCACTTCCAGATCATCGGGAGTCGTAATCTTAATATTTTCATAGGATCCTTTTACCAGCCTGACCGGATACCCAAGCAAAGTCTCGACCACCCCTGCGTCGTCCGTGACCGTATAGTTTTCGGGATCGCGCATCAACATTTCATATGCCTTTTTTACCAGCTTTGTCTCAAATACCTGCGGTGTCTGAACCATCCACAGGGTGCTGCGGTCCGGCGTCGCCGCTACGCTGCACTGCGAATCCACAATTTTGATCGTATCCTTAACCGGCATTCCGGCCACACAGGCCTTATGAACCAGGACCGTTTCATACAGCCTGGAGATCATCTTCCCGTCTACAAAGGGGCGTGCGCCGTCGTGGATGAACACATATCCTTCCTCCGAGGCCTGTTGAAGCCCGTTCCAAACAGAATGAAACCTCTCCTTACCTCCGGTCACAATCTGACTCACCTTCGACAATCCGTATCTGTCTACGATCTGTTCCCGGCAGTAGTCCTCCTCACCGGCCCCGGTTACGAGGATCATCTCGTCAATGATACCCGAAGCCTGAAATGCTTTCATCGAATAACAGATCACCGGCTGTCCGGCCAGAAGAAGATACTGCTTATGCACCTCCGTCCCCATCCGCTTTCCACGGCCTGCTGCCAGCACGATTGCGGTACAATGTGGTTTCTCCATCTTTTTCCCCCTTAAGAACTGAGCACTCTCGGAAACCGGCCTGCAGGTTTCTTACCGTTCTCCAAGCCTGAGGTTCGGGACTGCATTCAGATCCCAGCCATGCCTGATCCCGGCCAGATACTCATAATACCCCGCTGCCCCGATCATAGCCGCGTTATCCGTACAGAAAATGGGCGACGGATGATAAAATTTCAGATGCCGTTCCTCACATGCTTCTTTCATGCTTTCCCGCAGCGCACTGTTGGAAGCGACGCCTCCGGCAATGGCGAAACGACCCAAGCCATATTCTTCCGCAGCTTTCATGGAATGATCCACCAACACATCCACCACCGCTTTCTGGAAGGATGCGGCCACATCGGCCGGCCGGAAGGATTCTCCCTTCATCTGGCAGCCGTTGATATAATTCAGGACGGCTGACTTCACGCCGCTGAAGCTGAAATCATAGGGTGCGTCCGCGATGTGCGCTTTCGGAAATACAATTGCTTCTGGATTCCCTTCCTTTGCCAGCCTGTCGATCTTCGGCCCTCCCGGGTATCCCAGTCCGATTGCCCGGGCCACCTTGTCATAAGCTTCTCCCGCCGCGTCATCCCTGGTGCGGCCCAGAATCTCATATTTCCCATAATCCCTGACACAGACCAGATGGGTGTGCCCGCCGGATACTACCAGACACAGAAACGGAGGCTCCAGCTCCGGATGTTCAATATAATTTGCAGAAATATGCCCTTCGATATGGTGGACACCGATCAAAGGCAGATGCCTGGCATAGGCGATGGCCTTGGCCTCCGCCACGCCCACCAGCAGCGCGCCCACCAGGCCGGGACCATAGGTCACAGCCACGGCGTCGATATCATCCAGCCTGGTTCCGGCTTCTTTTAATGCTTCCTCGATGACCTGATTGATCTTTTCGATATGCTTCCGGGAGGCGATCTCCGGAACCACTCCGCCGTACAACTTATGCAGGTCGATCTGGGAGGATATGATGTTAGAACAGACTTCCCTCCCATTGTGTACCACTGCGGCGGCCGTCTCATCACAGGAGCTTTCGATTGCCAGTATATTAATATCCCTGATTTCTTTCATATCCATACCTACTCAAATTTCATCGTAATCGACATCTTATCTTTCCCCGCCTTAGCTCCTGGAAATATTTTCCGTACCTCATTCATATACATCTCTGCCCTGGTCATGGACGGGCTGTAATGGGTCAGCCACATCTCCTTCACCTGGGCCTCCTTCGCAAGCTGTGCTGCCTCATAAAATGTCATATGCTTATATTCCACCGCCTTGGCTGCTTTTTCCTTTTCTCCGTACATTCCTTCACAGATGAAAAGATCCGCATGCTCCGCGTTTTCCACAATGGAGCGTGTGGG
The DNA here is from genome assembly GCA_009774255.1 of Faecalicatena sp. Taxonomy (GTDB): domain Bacteria; phylum Bacillota; class Clostridia; order Lachnospirales; family Lachnospiraceae; genus Schaedlerella. The sequence continues at coordinate 10,793 of VSNK01000022.1, read as the reverse complement.
CCTCGTATCTGTCGTGTAAGTCAGCTTGATTCCCTTGCGCGGCGGCCCAAGAACCATATCCGGCGTCAGAATCTGCCCTTCCTCCGACTCCACGGACTCCCCCTTCTGCAGATACCTCCAGTACTTCTGCGGGATATTCTGTGCCAGGGCTCGCTCCGGGTCGAACTTTCCTGCCCGGTCGATCTCCAGTGTATATCCATAGCACAGAATATTATGATTCACCCGGAAAGCCTTCAGCCTGTATCCGTTGAATTCGAAGGTCTGTTCCGCTCCTTCTATTTCCAGAAAATGAATCGGAAACGGCAGCTCAGGCGCGATCACACGGAGCGCATTGACCACATACTCCAGCCCCTTCGGACCGATCATCGTCAGAGGTTCCCGGCGTTCCGCATTTCCCATGGTGAGAAGCAGGCCGGGGAGTCCGCTGATATGATCCCCATGATAATGTGTGAAGCAGACCACATCAATCGGTTTGAAGCTCCATCCCTTCTCCTTGATCGCGATCTGCGTGCCTTCCCCGCAATCGATCAGCAGGCTGCTGCCGTTGAACCTGGTCATCAGCGAAGTCAGCCAGCGGTATGGAAGCGGCATCATCCCGCCGCATCCAAGCAAACATACGTCTAACATAATATACTCCATTCTTTCACCGCGGTCGGCGGCGCGGACAGCATGGATAGCCGCTCAATCCATCTTTTGCTGATGCTATCCTTCTATCTCTGCCGGTATATGAAAGCTTTGCAGCAGGGCGTCATAGCATTTTTCGCACAGTTCAAAGGAATGCCTCTCCCCGTCCTTCTCCGAAAAATATCCCCAGGTATAATCCACACTGAATACCCCTTCCTGTGGCTGGCCGTTCACAACCGGAATCTCTTTTCCACATTGATTACAAATGATCTTATTTATTGCTTTGACTTCTTCTGTTTTTTGAATATAACGATATTGGCGCATACCATTTCCTCCTCTGCATGACAGAAAGATCTGTAAGTATTGTGAAGGCAAAGGCCGCAGACCCTTACCTGCTACGCCTCAATTATAACCGTTTTCTCTTCCTCTGCCCACTGGGAAACGCTCCCATGACTGGATGATATGACCTGAAAAGCCGGTCTGCTTTTAAAGTGGTCTGCTCATCAGAATCCCGTCCTCCCGGGGGGCCTCATAGAAGCCTTTGCGTACTCCGTCTTCCTGAAAAGCCGCCTTTTGATAAAATGATCTTGCCGCCTGATTGCTTTCCCGCACGTCGAGAAGCAGCTTTTTAATCTGCTTCTTCTTACAGATCTCTTCGAGCGCTTGCAAAAGGCTTGTGCCTATTCCCTTCTTCTGCTGTTCTTTGACCACGGCAATACGTGCAATCTCTGTCTCATCCACCGCAATATATGCAAACAGGTATCCGACAGCCTTTCCCGCCTTTTCCGCCAGCAGACAGATAGTCAGCGAATTCGAAATCGTTTCCAGTATACTGTTCTGGCTCCATGGATCCGGAAAGCTCTGATATTCCATCTCTGCCACAGCCGCCACATCTTCCGTTTTCATTTCACGGACCAGGAGTCTTGCCGTGCTTTCCCGCCGGGCACGTTCCCGCTCCGCCTGGGACTGCCGCAGATATTCCGGTCGGTGCTCCATAGCCGTCTCATATTTGCCTGACTTATAATATCGGATTCCCAGAGCACCGATGACCGCGGCACGCTGCCGGTTCATATAAGCAGGCGCAAAGGAATAGGGAACTTTCAGCCCCTCGGAAAGCACTTCCCGATAGACCGGCACACCGTCTCCCAGAAATACCACCGGCCTGTTGTAATTGTTCAGCCGCCGGATCAGATCCTCCACCGCAATGGCCATCTGCATACGCAGTACCTGAAATACGGGTTCCACCTCTTTTATGCCTTCCTTTTTTCCTGCCCTCCGGGAAAATGTATAGATCCCGGTGTACACCTGATTTCTCCGTGCATCCATGATGGGGCAGATGATATCCTCACAGCCGAATACCTGAAAGGCCAGCCCGTCTACGGTCGGCACATGGATCAGCGGCTTGTCCAATGCCAGCCCCAGCCCTTTCGCTGTGGCAGAGCCGATCCGAAGCCCGGTAAACGAACCCGGCCCCCCGGACACTGCAATGGCGTCTATGTCCGCCAGATCCAGATCTGTCATTTTCGCCACCTCATCAATCATGGGCAGCAAAGTCTGAGAATGTGTTTTCTTATAATCGACCGTATATTCCGCTACGGTATATGTCTCTTCCACAACAGCTACCGATGCCGTCAGCCCGGAACTGTCTATTGCCAGTACCTTCATGTCTTACACCCTTTCTGCTGCGCCCGATCTGCATCTGCCACCGTGACCGTAATCCGCCGATAATCAAATCCCTTTTCCAGTTCCTTTTCGATCAGGATCCGGGTGCACTTTTCCGGCAGGATTTCTTCGATCAGATCCGCCCACTCAATCAGAGAAACACCTTCCCCCATCATGTATTCTTCAAATCCTGTCTCATCCATCTCATCCACACTTCCGATCCGATAAACGTCAAAATGATACAATGGCAGCCTTCCGCTTTCGTAAATCTGCAGAATCGTAAATGTGGGGCTGTTCACCGCCTCCTCGATGTCCAGCCCTTTTGCAAATCCCTGTGTAAATACGGTTTTCCCAACTCCCAGATCTCCAGTCAGTGTATATACTTCTCCGGCCTCCGCCATCTGTCCCAGACGCATTCCGATCTGAAAGGTGTCCTTTGCACTCTTTGATTCCAATATCATGCCTGCCTCCGCTGCTTAAGAGAAACGATCAGTGATGGAACAACCGAAGTCCGGTAAATGCCATCGCCATGCCGTACTTATTACATACTTCGATCACATTGTCATCCCGCACGGAGCCGCCGGGCTGTGCCACATATCTGACACCACTCTTATGAGCGCGTTCGATGTTATCCCCGAACGGGAAGAATGCGTCGGAACCAAGAGATACGTCAGTCATCTTATCCAGCCACGCGCGCTTCTCTTCTCTTGTAAATACATCCGGTTTTACCTGAAACGTTTTTTCCCATACACCATCCGCCAGAACATCCATGTATTCTTCTCCGATATACAGGTCAATCGCATTGTCCCTGTCCGCGCGTCCGATGCCGTCCCTGAACTGCAGCCCCAATACCTGCGGTGCCTGTCTCAGCCACCAGTTGTCCGCCTTCTGACCTGCCAGACGGGTACAGTGGATCCTGGACTGCTGCCCTGCTCCGATTCCGATCGCCTGTCCGTCTTTTACGTAACATACGGAATTGGACTGTGTATACTTCAGCGTGATCATTGAGATCGCCAGATCTCTCTTCGCGTTTTCCGGAATCTCCTTATTGGCAGTAACCACCTTTGCGAAAAATGCATCGTCAATCTTTAATTCGTTTCTTCCCTGCTCAAATGTGATCCCGAATACTTCCTTATGCTCCAGCGCCGCCGGCTCATAAGATGGATCGATCTTGATCACATTGTAATTGCCCTTTTTCTTCTGCTTTAACAGCTCCAATGCCTCCGGCTCATAACCCGGCGCGATGACACCGTCCGATACCTCCCGCTTGATCAGCCTTGCCGTATCTACGTCACATACATCGGACAACGCGATGAAATCTCCGAAGGAGGACATCCGGTCGGCTCCTCTGGCCCTTGCGTAGGCGCACGCAAGCGGAGAAAGCTCTCCTAAGTCATCCACCCAGTAGATCTTCGCCAGTGTATCTGAGAGAGGCAGACCCACCGCAGCACCTGCAGGGGAGACGTGCTTAAAGGAGGTGGCAGCCGGAAGCCCGGTGGCCTTCTTCATCTCGCTCACCAGCAGCCAGCCGTTGAATGCATCCAGGAAGTTGATATATCCCGGGCGCCCGCAAAGTACTTCAATGGGAAGGTCGCTCCCGTCCTGCATATAGATCCTGGACGGCTTCTGATTCGGGTTGCAGCCATATTTCAATTCTAATTCTTTCATCTGTCACAGCTCCTGCCTTTCATTTTTTCTCATTCCGCTTCTGATTGATGATTGTTTCCGGACTTTATTCTATTCTGCCCGCGTTTTTCATCTCTTTATTGATTCTTATTCACAATCCTGGTTTTGTATTTTCCGCTTTTAATATTGATATATCTCACAAAGAGAGAGACCTTATTGTCTCCATTCAGACTGTTCCAGAGAAGCTCCGTAAAGGCTTCCATGTCATCCGGAATAGAGATCAGCTTCGGTTCCCCTTCAAAGCTGGGCAGCGGATCACCGTCATGCATATAAGTATGTATAAAGTGTCCCTCTCCTGCCGCCGGGTTCTCATAGGCAAATGTATATCGGCTGCAGCTCTCCGGATTGCCGTTGCTGCTTTTTAATATAGACATGGCATAATTATAGTTCCCGCTTTCCACATGCATGATCCCGGAAATACGGGGCGTATAGTTGGGAGCATCCGGCTCAAATTCCCTGGAACGCAAAGACTGTTCAAATGTCATCTGCCGGTCCATGCCTTCATAGATCGTATCTGTCTGATCTCCGTTGGTCACAATGGTTTTGTTGCCGAGTACACGCACCGGCGCGTAGATCACCAGGCTCGGATCCGTCAGCTTCGCCGGATCAAAAGCCTGCGTCCGGATCCCTTCCCCGTCTTCCACGAAGATGCGGTTCCTGCTGTTCACGCTGCGCCCCATAATAAAATATGCTGCCGCCGCGCTCTCCCCGTCCGCGCTTTTCCCAAGGATGATCCCTCTTCCCGGATAAGAATTGTTCTTTAATTCCTGCTCAATGGATAACATGTTCATAAGATGCCTCTCCTCTCTTCGAAAATATGTCCATTATACGTTACGGTTCGCGGCCGGTCAGTGCCGTGAACTGTAACCATTATACCTGTGATGTCCTGCAAGTTCAATAAAAACTTTTATTTGTGTTTATATGAAAAATGGTCAATTTTCTTAAAAAAGTACCAGGATAAGTAAAAAAAGTTCACAAAATTAACTTCTTCTTAAAAAAATCTCCTTACATCCGGTCAAAAAAAGTGCTACAATAAAGAGTAGTAAAAGGCTGTTAACCGGTTACTGTTTACACGATGTCGTGCACTCGCTGCACAGCATCCGGCCAATACATTAACGTTAACCGTTTTAGGAGCACGAAGATCCAATGTCATTGTAGTAAAAAAGGGATTTTTCTGATTTAATTGAGGAAGGAGGATGTGTATGCATAATCAAGGTGATGCGGTAGTTTATAAGTGCAAGGGTGTATATCGGATTGAAGAAGTGGGAACATTGGATTTTACGTTTGCGGACAGGAAGAAGAAGTATTATACCTTACAGTCAGTGGCGAATGCAAAGGATCGGGCGTATGTCCCTATTGATGATGATACCAATATCCGTAAGCCCATCGAGAGGGAAGCGGTTCTTGGACTGATCAAACGGATGGATGATATCGAGGTCCTGTGGGTACAGAGTGAAAAGACCCGAGAGCAGGAATACAAAAACTGTATCTCCGGGTATGTGCCGGAGAACTGGATTCGGGTGCTGAAGACCCTTTATAAGCGTACGGAGCATCGCGGCGGTGTTACAAGCATGGACAAGAAGTACCAGCAGCTTTTGGAGCATGCACTTTACAGTGAATTCTCATATGCCCTCGGCATCCCGGAAAGTAAAGTCGAAGGCTTTATCCATGAGCAGAGAAAAAAAGAAGCATAATAATCCCCCGGGGAGGTCCTGTCAGCAGACAGGATATTCCCGGGGATTTTTCATGCCTTTTCCTTAAGGAGTTGTAGGGAAATAACTGACACATCTTATTCCAGGAACATTTTCAGTTCTTCCATAAATGTATTGACATCCTTGAACTGACGGTATACAGACGCGAATCGGACGTATGCCACCGGATCCAGAGTTTTGAGACGCTCCATGACGATCTCACCGATGAGGCTGCTCGGGATCTCCTTCTCCTCTCGATTTATGATCTGCAGTTCGATCTCATCCACAGCGGCCTTGATGGCATCTGCCGGCACCGGCCGCTTATAGCAGGCGCTTAACACCCCATTCTCGATTTTAGCACGCTCATACTGTTCCCGGTTATCATCCTTTTTTATCACAATCAGCGGGATCGTCTCAATCTTCTCATACGTTGTAAATCGCTTTCCGCACTCATCACAACATCGGCGGCGGCGAATTGAATTATTCTCCTCTGCCGGCCGGGAATCAATAACTCGTGTGTCCGAATTTCCGCAATAAGGGCATTTCATTGTATCATCCGCCTTTCTTTTCTGCTATGGTACCTAACCCGGACAAGCCGGAACCAAAATTTTGCCAAAATGCGCAAGATTTTGTTGTTAAGCGCCTAAAACTTTATACGAGGAACAATATACCTTAATTATACACAATCCGGCTCTGCTTTGCATCATAATTTTTTCAAAAATTTCTCTTCCCGAATCTCAACAAGGATAATATCCGGCCCGATCCGTTTCACACAATGAAATGGAATCACATATTCACTGTCCGTCCCCAAAAAACCGCAAATCTTCCCCGGTCCAGGTACGATCAGCGCCTCAATCTGCCCACTGCCGCAGTCAAATTCAATATCTACCACACAACCCAGCCTTTTGCAGTCACAACTATTGATTACTTCTTTCTCCCGGAGTTCACACAGCCGCATACCCGTCTCCTGACAACGTATTTCCACTTACTTCTATCCTATGCATAAGGCTGCCAAAAGGTTCGGGATCTTAATCTGTAACGACGCCTTTCTGCAGCATTACATTCGCATACAGCGCTGACTCTCCTGTCGCGATAATGGCATATGCGGTCTTTGCTTCATCATAGAATGCGAACCGTTCAATATTGCCGACACAGTCCGCGCCGCGGGAATCGTATTTTGCAATGATCTCCTTGTAGGTATCCCAGATCGGAGTCTCTACATTGTCTCCCGGCATCACTTCCATCAGGTTCACCGGCTTCTCCACATAGGTATCCAGCGGGAATACCTGCAGGATCGCGTCCAAGAGCTCCGGTACGCCGTGGCCGTCACAGCGGATCACAATGGCGTCCTTTCCCATGGATTCTGCAGGAAAGTTCCCGTCAGAGATTACCAGGCGGTCGCTGTGTCCCATCTCGCAGAGCACCATCAACAATTCCGGAGATAAAATTTTTGGAATTCCTTTTAACATATTCTATGTCCTCCATAACCATTTTTTATTGATATTGTCACAGCGGCATCCCGCTCACAGAGCAATCTCGGAATGCCGCCGCCAAAAAATATTTTTACGTTTTTATCATTTGATTGTCTTATACATCGGTCCGTAAGCCTGGCATGCTCTGTAGTCCGCGCCTTCTTTGTCCATACCGAATGCGTTCCATGCTGCCGGACGGAAGATCTTCTCCTCCGGTACGTTGTGCATCGCAACCGGAATTCTCAGCATAGAGCAGAATGTAATCAGATCCGCGCCTATATGTCCGTAGCTGATCGCGCCGTGGTTCGCGCCCCAGTTGTTCATTACATCATATGCCGTAGCAAATGCGCCTTCTCCGGTGGTTCTCGGTGCGAACCAGGTACACGGCCATGTATAGTCGGTTCTCTTCCAGAGCACGTCGGTCACTTCATCCGGAAGATGTACGGTCCAGCCTTCTGCGATCTGCAGCATCGGCCCTAAGTTCTTCACCAGGTTCAGACGGATCATGGTAACCGGCATCTCTGCTTCTGTCACAAATCTGGAGGAATAGCCGCCGCCGCGGAAGTATCCAAGGTCCGCATAGTTCCAGGTGGTTGCCTTCATGATGGCTTCCTGGTCTGCCTCTGTCACATCATACCATGGCTTCATCACACCGTTTCCGTCCGCGTCCTTTGCCTGTCCGTTGGCATCCAGACAAGCCGCGCCGGAGTTGATCAGATGGATGAATCCGCCTGCTTCCTTCGCCTTTCCTTCCAGCTCATAGCCGCCTGCCGCTTTCTTCACCGCCTCCGGGCTCCAGTATGTACGCACGTCTGCAAAGATCTGCGGAGAATTGGTGAGCAGCTTGTTGAACAGCATCCCAAGGCTGTTGAGCACATCGTTCTCGGTTGCCAGGATATAAGGCTCTCTTGCGCCGTTCCAGTCAAAGGAGGTATTGAGCATTGCTTCCGGATAATCACAGTTGGGATAGAAGTCTGTCCACTGTCTCTGTCCCTGGAAGCCTGCCGCGATGGCATTGTGTCCGACCTTTTCTTCCTCGCAGCCGTCCGGCAGATTGTCGTTTCCGTTCATCAGGTCTTTGATGATGCACATCATCTTTACAACGAATTCCCAGTCAGAATCCTTTGCCTCACGGCTCTTCTGCAGCTCTTCCGGATTCTTGTCAAAGCCTTCGATGCATTTTTCCTTCGTCCACGCAAGCGCCTTCTGATACTCAGCCTCATCATAGATGCCTTCCGTCATGCGGCGGATGATCTCTACCTCGTCTACGGATTCCACACGCATGCCAAGGTATTCTTCGATAAACGCGGGATCAATAATGGAGCCGCCGATTCCCATACAGATGGAACCGATCTGCAGATAGGATTTTCCTCTCATGGTTGCAGCAGCCACCGCGGCACGTCCGAATCTCAGCAGCTTCTCTTTTACGTCTTCCGGAATCTCCGTGTCGTCCGCTTCGCACACATCATGTCCGTAGATACCGAATGCCGGCAGGCCCTTCTGCGCATGGGTAGCCAGTACGGAGGCCAGATACACCGCGCCCGGTCTCTCTGTTCCGTTGAAGCCCCATACCGCCTTGATCGTCATTGGATCCATATCCATGGTCTCTGCCCCGTAGCACCAGCAGGGAGTCACGGTCAGGGTGATATCTACCCCTGCCTTTTTGAACTTGTCCGCGCAGGCAGCCGCTTCCGCCACACGTCCGATGGTCGTATCCGCGATGATCACCTTCACAGGTTCTCCGTTGGTATATTTCAGGTTGTCTTCCAACAGTTTCGCAGCGGATTTTGCCATGTTCATAGTCTGGTCTTCCAGAGATTCACGAACCTTGAGCGCCCCTCTTCTTCCGTCGATGGTAGGACGGATCCCAATTACCGGATAGTCTCCAATGAGTCTTGATTTTGCCATAGTAGCATTCCTCCTTTAATGAATTTTAGTGAATATATGTTTTAAATTTTTTATATGCAGCATCCCATTTCTCAGTATCCTGAGGCAGATATTCATATGTCGTTTCTGATTCTGCGATGATATGCCTTGCTTCCTTTACATCCTTAATCTCGCCCATGGCCATCATCTGTACCGCGATATTGCCAAGCGCAGTGGCTTCCACCGGGCCTGCGATCACCTTTCGGCCGCTTGCCCCTGCTGCCATCCGGCAGAGCAGCTTGCTCTGGATTCCGCCGCCGATCATATGGATGACCGGATAATGCTTTCCGGTGCAGGATTCAATCTGCTCCAGCGCATAGCGATATTTGAGAGCCAGGCTCTGGTTGATACAGCACATGATCTCGCCCACCGTCTCCGGCACCTCCTGTCCTGTCCTGCGGCAGAATTCCCGGATCCTCTCCGGAATATTGCCGGCCGGAACAAATTCCGGCGCGTCGGGGTCGATGAAACTCTGGAACGGCTCTGCCGCGAGCGCCATCTCTTCCAGCTCTCCGAAGGAATACTCCTTCCCCTCCCGGATCCACTGGCGCCGGCTCTCCTGTGCCAGCCAGAGGCCGATAATATTTTTCAGCAGTGTGGTCGTATTGCCGTAGCCGCCTTCATTACTTACATCACATGCCATGGATTTTTCCCCGATCACAGGCCCCTCAAGCTCTGTCCCGAAGAGACTCCATGTACCGCAGCTGATGAAAATAAAGTCCTTCTCCTGGGTGGGCACGGATACGACGGCACTCTGGGTGTCATGCCCTGCAATGGCAATGACTTTGACCGGATCTGCTCCCAGTTCCTCACAGATGTCCGGTTTGAGGGTTCCCACTACCGTACCGCTGGGGATAATCTCCGGGAAGATCCGCTTCGGAATCCGTAGTGCTTCCAGGATCCGGTCGGACCATTCCTTCTTTCCCGCGTCCAAAAGCTGCGTGGTGGCTGCCATGGTGTATTCCGCCTTCTTCTCCCCGGTCAGGAAATAGTTAAACAGATCCGGCATGAGCAGCAGCTTGTCCGCCTTTTCCAGAAGCCACGGCCTTTTTAGCACCAGGGCATATAGCTGGAATATGGTATTGAAGTTTTCAAACTGCAGTCCAGTCAGGTTGTAAACCTCCTCCTTCGTGATTGCCTTGAAAACCTGCTCCTGCATCCCCACCGTCCTGCCGTCCCGGTTGTGCACCGCGCTTTCCAGCAGGTCACCGTGCTCATCGATGAGACCAAAATCTACTCCCCATGTATCGATCCCGATACTTTCAAAGCCGCCCTTCTGTCTGGCTTTCACGATCCCCTGCTTGATCTCGAAAAGATGCCTCAGTGTATCCCAGTACATAGTCCCATTCAGCATCACCGGGTCGTTGGAAAAGCGGTGAACCTCTTCCATGCGGATCTTTTTGTCCTCCAGCCTTCCCAGGATGGCCCGGCCGCTTCCGCCGCCAAAGTCGAATGCCAGGACCTGCTTTTTATTTTCACTCACTGTTATACCTCCTCCCTTCTGTCATTTTGGTATATTTGTAACTATTCGGAATCGGAAGCTGCGAATTTGGCTGACATCATTCCTCTCCTTCGCCGATGCGTCTGTTTTTTAGATTTATAGGCGTTCCGCCCAATTTTAGAAAAGAAAAAAGCGTTTCGCCAAGTCAATTTGCACAGTCATTTTACCAAATCACCGCTCTCTCCGAATATAAATGGTGATTTTATTTTACCATTGTACAGAGAATTATAC
>VSNK01000219.1 GCA_009774255.1 Faecalicatena sp. | reverse complement strand
GATGCGCACTGCGGCGTACAAGGTAGATGTCGCTATGCGACCGCCGCAGGCGCGAGTTTCGCAAGCGAAACTCTTTTGTTCTTCTATAGGAAACTTCTCCGAATTTTCCTATAGAAGAACAACCCTCCGGGGGATGCGCACTACGCGCATAAGGAAAATGGCTGCTGCCGCAGCCGCGCTTCGGCGCGAGTGTGCGTCGAGACGCACACTTTTCTTGTGCAAAATGGCAAAAGTTTCATATCGTGCTTTTCTGGTTTATCCAGGTTAGGAGTTGTAGAAAAATAACTGACACAGATTGCGCAGGATATTTCTCTGCAACTCCTTAACTATTTACAGGATTTTCTTCCCGGCAACGTATTTTCCGGCCAGCCGTCCGTATTCTTCGGCCAGGTACAGATACCGCTCCAGCCGGTCCCTGGTGCTTAGTTCCTTTGTGCTTCGCATTCCGCTGTCATCCAGCACCAGTGCGTCCACCTCATATCCTTCCTCAAAGCTCCCCACTTTTCCGAAGAAGGCTCCGCCGCCCTTTGTTGCCAGATAGAAAGCCTCTTCCATGGACAACGGCTTACTGCCCTGGTCAACCAGCCGCCAGTATAGCTTGGAGACTCCGATGGCGTCAACGATACAGCGGAACATGGACATATTGGCCCCGCCGGCCATATCGGTTCCGAGCCCCACAGGAATCCCCTCATCCAGGTATCTGCGGACGGGCGCGATCCCGGAGGAAAGATTGATGTTGGACTGGGGGCAATGTGCCACATAGACCCCGCTATTTTTCATCAGCTTCACCTCTCTGTCCGAAGAGTGGACACAATGAGCCATCACGGTTTTTGCTTCTCCCCCGAACAGTCCATAGTGCTCATATACATTTCCATAGCAGGAGGACCAGGGGAACAGTTCCTGCACCCAGTTGATTTCCGACAGGTTCTCCGACAGATGGGACTGGACCGGAAGCCCATACTCCCGTTGCAACGCGCCCAGCCCTTCAAGCAGGGCGCCGCTGCAGGTGGGGGCGAACCGGGGCGTGAGGATGGGCCGGACATTCGGATACTTCCCGGCCGTTTCCCGAAGCCATTCGGAAGTACTTTCCAGGGCAGCTTCCGCATCCCTTTCCCGCAGGGTGTCAGTACAGTTCCGGTCCATATTTACCTTGCCAACATAAGTTTTCAGCTCTGACGCATCCAACTGCTCCATCAAAACTTTTGTCGCTGGGATGTGGATGGTGGCAAAGACAGCGGCTCTTGTGGTCGCGCTCTTCCGGAGATCCTCCGTAAAGATCCGGTAGGCTTTTTCTGCATACTCCGGATCCGCATACCGGCTTTCCTCCGGAAATGTATGGGTATTCAGCCAGTCCAGCAGCTCCAGATCCATCCCCAACCCCCGGAATGGATACTGGGGGGCGTGGACATGCAGGTCGGACATGCCCGGAACGATTAGCAGGTCGTGATAGTCCGTCACCGGCAGATCCCGGTACTTCTCCGGAACAACCGGATAGACGCCCCGGGAAATGCCCTCGTGGCAGACCAGATAGCCCTGGTCCATCACCGTCAGTTGATCCCTGGTTTCCGTATAGCAGATATTTCCCTTCAAAATAAATGTAGATTTGTTCATGTGTGTCTCCTCCTTATTCATTTCTGTTTTTTTGCAGTTTTTTCCGGCTGCGATTCGCCAGGCAGGTTCCTGGCAATGAAGAACAAAAAAAGAATTGGCTACGATGATCATGAGATCTATGTAGTCAACTCTTATGGCAGTTGGTAGAAACTCTGGGCCAATCCCCAGGATATACATATCCTAATCGTATCTGCTTAGGAGTTGTAGGAAAATAACTGATACAGATTGCGCAGGCCAGTTATTTTTCTATAACTCCTTAGTCCCCTCGCGGATACGGCTATATTAAATTCTCATGAAGCAAGAAGCCAGGCGGCTCTGCCTTCATAAATGTATTATATATAAAACAGAAACGTTTATCCATGCATTTTTTTTACAAAAATCGCCCTTCCTTTTTGTGTATATTGAACGAAATCAAATCGTTATAGTTTACTCCTGAGCCGTGCGCCGCGCTGCACGGTCACAGGTCAGTATGTACTGGAGCTGGAATCCGGAGTTATACTTCTATTTTGTGCCCCGACACATAATAAACAAGAAAAGTGTGCGTCCTGACGCACATTCGCGCCGAAGCGCGGCTGCGACAGCAGCCATTATCCTTATGCGCGCAGTGCGCATCCCCCGGAGGGTTGTTCTTCTATAGGAAAATTCGGAGAAGTTTCTTAATAGAGAAAAAAATAGAATTTATTTGAAACACTTTTGGCCGCCGGGTTGTCTATCATATATAATAATGCAAAAGAAAAAGTGGGCAGAGGAAGGTACGAAGGATGGAAAGAAACCTGATCAGGCGCGCGAAGCAGGGGGATAAGGACGCATTTTTAAAGCTGATGAATGCCCAGATGCAGACCATGTACAAGCTTGCGTGGACATATCTGAAAAATGAAGATGATGTGGCGGACATTGTTCAGGATACGATCCTGACATGTTTTGAAAAGCTGCCCACCCTGCGGGAAGAGAAATATTTTAAAACATGGATGATGAAGATTGAGATCAACCACTGCAAAAATCTGCTGAAGAAAGAAAAGAGGTTCGTACATATGGAAGTATTGCCGGAGGAGACATTTGTGGAGCGGGAGTACAGCAACAGCGAGTGGAACGAGATGTTGGGGGCGCTGGACGAAAAGTACAGGACGATCCTGCTGCTTTATTATCTGGAAAATTTTAATACGCGGGAGATCAGCCAGATTCTGGATATGAATGAAAATACGGTGCGGATCAGGCTGAAACGGGGGCGGGACAAGCTGATCCGGGAATATCAGTTTGTATCCCCGGCGGTTGGGGCTTCATAAGGAGGTGGCAGAATGTCTGATTTTGGCAGGATTCATTTTTGGAAAAAAAGGAAAATAGAGAGACAGATCAGGGCGCAGATCCAAAAGGACGCAGAGATCCCGGATCAGGTATACAAAAGCGCCGGGAAAGCATTCCGGATGATCCTGGACGGCACGGCGCGCCAGGAACAGGCGCCGGAAGAAGATAGGAGAAGCCAGCTTTTGTCCGGGGACGCGTCTCAGTCCGCCGCCGCACCGGTCATCCCCGAGGACGCGTCTCAGTCCGCCGCCGCACCGGTCATCCCCGAGGACGCGTCTCAGTCCGCCGCCGCACCGGTTATCCCCGAGGACACACCACGCTCAGCCGCCGCGCCGGTCATCCGGAAGACCGCGCCAAGGCCCTGGGCCGGCTCCGGTCTGTTCAAAGCGGCCTGCAGCATGGCGGCTGTCCTGCTGGTGTGCGTGATCGCCAATGCGGTATTTCCGGTACAGGTGAGGGCGCTGCCCATCGTGGGCAGTATCTTTGAACGCATTCAGGATGCGGTGGGATACGAAAAACTGTCAGAGTATGCCAGACCGCTGGCAGGAGAAGAGGCCGGCGGGGCTGTGGATGAGCAGGACTACATGGAGACAAATGGGGGGCTGACGGTTTCTGTGGCCGAGGCTTACGCAGATTCGGAGGTCATCTATCTGTCCATGAAGTTTAAAAGTGATGAGCCGTTCCCGGAGGGCTTTTACCATCTGCCGGGGGAAGATGGGGAAAAGATGGATGAGAAGGTGCCGATGCTTTTTCATGCAAATAAAAAGTACAGCTTCATGAAGGATACCGGTATGGAACTTTGGAACGGCTACAGTATCGGAGTCATTGTGGAGGGCCTGATGGTGAACGAAAATACGTATGAATTTTTGTGGCGCATCGAGCTGGCAAGGGATCTGGGAGCGTATCAGAAAAAAGTGGACAAGAAGGCTGTCCTGCCGGATGAGTTTACACTGGATGTGGAAATCGACACGGTTCATTCCATGCTTTCCAGGGATGAGATATATCGCGGCCCGTGGAATATCAGCATTCCAATCCAGGTGGACGACCGCCACAGGGAGGTGGTGGAGATCCGCGAGACCGGTGAAACGGGAGTTGGGCTGATCTCTGTGGAAAAAACGCCGTTTGAGATCACCACGCGGGCGGTCACACCGGGACCGGCGAGATATAAGGTGGTTGTACTGGACACAAAAGGCAATAAGCTGCCAAATGTATTGATGAATGAGATCTGGTTTGATGAAGCGGAGGATGAAATGCATGAAAAATGGAGAATTGAGGGGCATGATGTGTCATCGGTGGAGGTATTTGTCCTTGGAAGGGCATTTTATGAAAATGTATACGCAACCGGATTATGGAGCCGAACCGACTGGGACGGCAACGAGAAGAAGCCGGAGGAAGAAAAGCTGGGAACGATGCTGAGGCAGTATGCGGAATATCATAAGGTTATAAAATTTGAGTATACTCACGGCCGATGAAATCTGCCGTGAGTATCGCGCCAGCCGCAGCCGCGAAGCGGCAGATTTATCTGGCGTGCAGTATAACTACGCAGCACAGCAACGGATAGTCTGCATAGCAGACGGGTCTGAGGTGTGCTGTGCTGCGTAGTTACAAATGGAAAGAATTAGGAGGTCTTTAAAGTGAAAAAAACAATCAGATTTATCATGTTGCTCGTCATTGCGGTTGTCCTGTGCTCGTGTTCACCGAAGGGCGGAAGCGACGCGGGACAGGAAAAAACAGAGGCCCAGGATGGGAAAGGCGGACAGGCAGGAGATGCGCCTTCCGGGGAAAAATCCTGGAGGCAGACAAAGCTGCAGCCCCCGGAGGGAGCATTTCACAGTATCTCGGCAAAATATCTGGCGGACGGCAGGCTGCGGATCGGTTCTTTTGATGAAGAATATCAAAACTATTTTGTATGGGACAGCCGGGACAACGGAGGCGGCTGGGAGGACACGGGAACCGGCGCGGACCTGACGCCGGAGGACGGATATACCTATGCGTATTCCGCAGAGGGAACCCGGTTCTTTTTCAGTACTTCGGAACTGGTTTTTCCGGCAAATGACGGAGCAGAGGAGAAGAGGATCCGGACACAGGAAGGGGAAAGCTTTTTTGGCGCGGCCGCTTCGGCGAATACACTGGCTGTCCTGGTGAACAATGATGAAAGCTGGAAGGTGCGCGCGGAGATCTACGATCTGCAGACGATGGAATGCAGACAAATAGACAATCCGCAGCTGGCGGAATATCTGACCGCTTGTTATGAAGGAGCTGGCGGAAACATTGCGCTGGACAGTAAGGGGACGGTTCTTTATATAGAAGGGATGGGGATCGCGCGCTATGACCTGGTCAAAGACGAATTCTGCTATCTGATGGATCAGGATGCATATGACGAGCTGATGGGTTTGAATGGAGAGAACGGCCTGGTCGTAGATATTGGAGTCCCAGTTTCTTTTGCGGTAAATGATGCCGAAGATACGCTGATTTTTTCCACGTGGAGTATGGTAACGCAGCAGCCGAATCTGTATCTGTGCGAATGGGGCGTCTGGAAGGACGAAGAGCCGGCCGCCGGGGACACTCTGCGGATCTACAGTCTGAAGCCTGGCATAGGCATGGCCCAGGAGGCGGCTATCTTTTTCCAGAATATGCATCCTGAGCTGAAGGTGACTTATGAATCGGGGTATACCGGCGAGGACGGCGTGACCCTGTCGGACGCGATCCGGACTCTGAATACGGAGCTGATGGCAGGGGAAGGGCCGGACATCCTGGTACTGGACGGGCTGCCCGCGGACAGCTATGCGGAGAAGGGGATACTGGAGGAGCTGACGGATATCGTGGAACCGGAGAAAGAAAAATACTATTACAATATCATTTCCGCCTATAACGGCGGCGGTAAGATCTTTCAGATTCCATTTGTGTTTGAGGCACCGGTTCTGGTAGGTGATACCGAGGTTACGGCCGCACAAAACAGGGAAGAACTGATGGACGTTATGAAAAAGAAAGCCGCAACCGGGGTTCCGTTTCTGCCTTCGGAGTGCCTTTCCGCAGCAGTGGGCAATCTGTTTATAACCTCGGATATCCTGGGAGAAACGTTGGATGAGGCGAAGCTGGCGGATTTTTACCGCGACATGACAGTGATCGCCGACCTGACACTTGGCGACGGAGAATGGGAGACTCTGGACTATTCTGACAAAATGGTTTATTGGGCGGAAAACTACCCTTATTTAAGCTTCACGGCAGATCTGGATATTTATTTTGACAAGGCACAGGCAGGGATCCAAAAACTGGGAGACATGGAAACAACGTATGCGCAGCTTCTTACCCTGCACAAGGAAAAAGGGGCATCGTTTCAGTATCTGAACCAGGAAAACGGAAAATTCTTTATAGCTGAAAATGTGCTTGGAATTAACAAAAACGGATAGAACACGGACGCGGCGGAGGAGTTCCTGCGCTATTATCTGTCGGGGGAGGTGCAGAGCAGGCCTGTGGTGGCAGGCTTTCCGATCATAAGGGGGATTTTGGAGGGATCAAAGGCCTTTTCAGAAAATGGTGAGTATGCGGGAGGAATATCCGGAAAGTATACTCCGGATGAGGTCATGCCCCTGTATAAAGTGACCCCGGCTGAGCTGGAGGAACTGAACACATTTTTCGAAGGACTGGATACTCCGGTAAAATGCGACGCAGTGGTGCTGCAGAAGGTGATGGAGCAGGCAGATGCCTGTATGTTTGAGGGGAAGGAACCGGAGAGCGCGGCGGCGGATGCGTGCAGCGAGGTGAATCTGTATCTGAGTGAGTAGGTTGTATGAAATGGATATTAAGAAAATTCGTTCGCCGCATTTATTTCGTTCCTCTGCGGCGAGGGGAGGGCGGAGCAGGGATCGATGGGGACTGGCCTTCGTCCTGCCCAGCCTGGCAGGAGTGCTGGCGCTTTATGTGATCCCGTATCTGGATGTAGTCCGCAGGGCGTTTGTCAGAACCATGACGGGAGAATTTGCGGGGCTGTCCAATTTCCGGCAGGTGCTGGGCAACCCGGCATTTCGCCTTGCGGCGGTGAATACGGCGAAGATGATGGGAATTAGTGTGCCGATTCTGGTGGTATGCTCTTTGCTGCTGGCGGTGCCCCTGCAGAAAGGGATCCCGGGGGGACGGTGGTTCAAGAGCGGCCTGCTGATTCCCATGGCCGTCCCGGTGGCGTCCGTGGTGCTGCTCTGGCAGTGCGTTTTCGCGAAGCAGGGATTTTTGAACGGCCTGCTGCACCTGTTCGGGATTCCGGGGACGGACTGGATGAACACGGGACATGCGTTCGCGGTTCTGGTATTCAGCTATGTCTGGAAAAATTTGGGGTACAGCGTGATCTTGTGGATCGCCGCGCTGGAGGGGATACCGGCGTCAATCCGTGAGGCGGCCCGGATTGACGGAGCGGGGGAATGGGTGATATTCTTACGGATCACGGTTCCAAATCTGTTCTCCGCATTTTTTACGATCACGGTGCTGTCGCTGATCAATTCCTTTAAGGTGTTCCGGGAGGCGTACCTGGTGGCGGGAGATTATCCGGATGAGAGCATCTATATGCTGCAGCATTTGTTTAATAATTGGTATCGGAACCTGGATGTGGATAAGATGGCGGCAGGCGCGGTGCTCAGCGGGGCCGTGCTGCTTGCGCTGGTGAGCCTGTTCTGGAAGAGGTGGGAAGGAAAATGAGAAATGTGATTCTGCGGATTTTTCTTGGTGTGCTGGCTTTTGTCTGCTGCTACCCGATTCTTTTTTTGCTTACGGGGGCTTTCATGGGGCAGGAGGAAGCGGCGGAAAACCTGAGACCGGTATTCGCGGGGGCGGAAGGGTTTGCAGCCTGGTCTTTGATCCCGTTACAGCCGACCCTGCGTTCCTGCGTGGAGCTGATCTTCGATACGCCGGATTTTTTTGTAATGTTCTGGAATTCTGTCAGGCTCACATGCGGGATCCTGGCGGGGCAGGCGCTGTTCGGCATTCCGGCGGCCTGGGGCTTTGCAAGATATCGGTTTCGGTTTCGCCGGGGACTCTTCTTTTTGTATATCGTCATGATGATGATGCCGTTCCAGGTGATGATGCTTTCGGATTATCTGGTGATCCGGCAGATGAACCTGTTGGACACGATGGGGGCGGTCATCCTTCCGGGGATTTTTTCGACCCTTCCGGTGTTTATCATCAGCCAGTTTTTTAAAGAGATTCCGGAAGAGTTACTGGAGGCGGCGCGGATCGACGGCGCCGGGGAAGGGGATATTTTTTTCCGGATCGGGCTGCCCCTCGGAAAGGCCGGGATCATCTCGGCGATGGTCCTGCAGTTCCTGGAATGCTGGAATATGCTGGAGCAGCCAATGGCATTTTTCAAGACGCCGTCCCTGTGGCCGCTGTCTATGTTTCAGCCTCAGATCACTGCGGAGACGGCGGGGACTGCTTTTGTGGCATCGGTGTTCGCGCTGCTTCCGGCAATCTGGGTATTCCTGGCGGGATATGAATTTCTGGAGCAGGGGATACAGGCGTTTTGCGGGAAAGCGGGTTGAAAAAGCACTCTCGGAAACTCCCTTGCACCCATCTTTGCGGCTGATTTTCCGCCAGGAGTCCCCAAATTTAATCAACGTACGTTCCACGTACGCCTCATAAATTTGTGCGCTCCTGACAAAAAATCATCTCACAAATCTGAGCACAAAGAGTTTCCGAGAATGCTCTGAAAGGATGCGAGGTGGAACATGAAACAGAGAATAATGAAGGCAGGTGTCTTACTTTTCGGATTGATGCTCTTATTTACCATCATTTCCAGAACTGCTTATAATATGAGCACTGCCGAGGTCTCCACGGAACAGGCGGAGCATCAGACATTTGCCCCGGATGTATCGGCACGGGGGACGGTGACCGGAAGCAAAGAGATTGCCGTTTCCACGGTGGAAGGACTGCGGGTGGGGACGGTGCGTGTGATGGAGGGAGAGGCTGTGGAGGCCGGGGAAATCTTGTTTGAAGTGGATCTGCAGGATCTGACGGAAAAGATGAAGGTGAAGCAGCAGGAGCTGCAGAGCCTGGATCTGCAGATACGCGGAGCCGTAGAGTCGGAAGCAGCGGAGGAACAATCCCGGCAGCTGAGCAGATCCCAGGCGCAGGAGGATTATAACCGTACCGCCGCCCGGGAAAATGCGGCGGTGGATGCGGCTCTGGCTGAACTGCAGCAGGCCCAGGAGGAGTACCGGAACTTTATGGCTGATCCGGCAGGAAGCTCGGGGCGGACGGAGGATGGGCAGGGGAACGCAGGCCCCGGCCAGCCAGAATTGGGGTGGTCGGGTTTCAGCCAGTCAGATTCAGGACAGTCAGACAGTGGTCAGTCGGATTTCGCCCAGTCAGGTTCGGGCCAGTCAGATTCAGGACAGTCAGACAGTGGTCAGTCGGATTTCGCCCAGTCAGGTTCGGGCCAGTCAGATTCAGGA
>VSNK01000218.1 GCA_009774255.1 Faecalicatena sp. | reverse complement strand
GTTTATAAATATACGGATGCACAACGGGAATGTAATCTAACTCAGCCAATACCTTTTTTATATTGACTATTGCCTTTCCTTCTGAAGATAACTTCTGAAGAAAACAGGTGTCTACAATAACCTCAGTTTTCCTCATATTTACCCCCTTCTATAGAAATTTCCCCAATATTATCAGTCCCATTTATATCATCAATATCAAAGTCTCTCTTTATCCTATTAATAGTATAAATGCTCAATTGTCCGCTTTTTTCAACTGTTTCCAACAAACCTCTTAAACCGGGAATTGTTTTCTTTGCAGTCACTCTATCTAACATTGTATTTTGATCTTTTGAAAAAGCATTGACCAAAGACAATATGGCTTCTTCATTCTGAAAAAGAACATCTCCAAGTTCCTGAGCGATTATTTTTGTTTCAATGACTCTCCTTCTTACAGCTTCATACGGAACCATATAATCATTCATCTGTAATACCATAATGCGGATCAAATCCATAAGTCTAAGCTTGTTATGGTCAAGACCTAATTTTTCCATATGCGCCCAAAAGGTTTTCCTAAATTCTTTTGCTGGCATTAATAACTCTGCTGCAAATCTATTAATTATTCGCTCTTCTGTCTTACTCTCTATCACGCTTTCTTCTCCAGCTAGTTCCCATACTTGGGCAGCAACACCCCATACATGTCCCAACTCATGAGCAGCCGCGAAAACTTGTTCGGCAACAGTCTTTGCAGTATTAATATATACAAAGTCCTCTAATCTATCTTTAACAAAACGCTTCGTATGAAAGCCACAGTTAATTTCATTCTCTATCGGATAATATACAACTGTACAATGCTTTTCCAAAATTCCGAATATGTCATCCCTAATTATCATATTATTCAAAACATAATCTGTTCTAACTTTTTCTATTGCTGTTGGAATTTGTTCCATTATCTTTTCCCAATCCATTTGTCACCTCAAAAAAGCCGTACTTTCGTACAGCTTTCTTTTTTATACAGCTTCTCTAAGTTCCACATATTCATCCATCAAGTCCAATATTCTATCCAAATTATCAGGATTGCTAAACTCTTTCATATATTGCAAATCCGGCACCAAACTGTTCGATTCATAATTAATCAATTCACTCTTTGTTGTTTTAAGAAATCTTGATATCTTATCTAATTCAACAGGAGGAATTATAACCTTTCCTTCGATAACATTCCACACATCTTTAATTGAATATCCCAAATGTTTGGCAAAGCTATCAAGACTAATGTTAGCTTCTAGCATACACGCACTAATGTTTACACCAAGCTTTCTTCCTACGTTAGCCATATTACATCCTCCTTTATAATCCCCAATACTAATCATCTTCAACAAAATAATATACAATATTGTTTTTATCGTCTATTCTTATATATATTATAATACACTTTAATCCTTTCATGCATTCATATTGCTATATATTCATATGCCGTGGTATTTCTACAATTTTAATCCGTTTCGGCACCACTTTCCACTTTTTCACTGTTAAAAAAGGCTTTCCGATTTCTCAGAAAGCCCCATACTTTTTACTGATTACTCAATAATCTTAGCAACTGTACCTGATCCTACCGTACGTCCGCCTTCACGGATAGCGAAACGGAGACCTTCTTCCATAGCTACCGGATGAATCAGCTCTACTGTCATCTCTACATTATCTCCAGGCATGCACATCTCTACGCCTTCCGGAAGATCGCAGACACCTGTAACGTCCGTTGTTCTGAAATAGAACTGCGGTCTGTAGTTATTGAAGAAAGGTGTATGACGTCCACCTTCATCCTTGGTCAGCACGTATACCTGGCATGTGAACTTTGTATGGCACTTTACAGTACCTGGTTTGATCAGAACCTGACCTCTTTCGATCTCTGTTCTCTGTACGCCACGAAGCAGTGCGCCGATGTTATCACCTGCACGAGCCTCATCAAGCAGCTTACGGAACATTTCGATACCGGTTACAACAGTCTTACGGATATCTTCATGGATACCAATGATCTCTACTTCGTCAGATACGTGAAGTGTTCCACGCTCTACACGGCCCGTAGCAACAGTACCACGTCCTGTGATAGAGAATACGTCCTCTACAGGCATCAGGAACGGCTTATCCGTGTCACGCTCCGGTGTCGGAATCCACTCGTCAACAGCGTCCATCAGCTCCATAACCTTGTCGCCCCATTCGCTGTCCGGATCTTCCAGAGCCTTCAGAGCTGAACCCTGAATAACAGGAGTGTCGTCTCCCGGAAACTCATACTCGTCAAGCAGCTCACGGATTTCCATCTCAACCAGTTCAAGCAGTTCTTCGTCGTCAACCATATCGCACTTGTTCATGAATACTACGATATATGGTACGTTAACCTGACGGGAAAGAAGGATATGCTCTCTTGTCTGAGCCATAACTCCGTCCGTAGCAGCTACAACCAGGATAGCTCCGTCCATCTGAGCAGCACCGGTGATCATGTTCTTTACATAGTCAGCATGTCCTGGGCAGTCAACGTGTGCATAGTGACGGTTAGCAGTCTCATACTCAACGTGAGCTGTGGAGATTGTGATTCCACGTTCTCTTTCTTCCGGAGCCTTATCGATATTATCGAAAGCTACCTCTGCGTTGCCTTCTACTCTCTTGGACAGAACCTTTGTGATTGCTGCCGTCAGAGTAGTCTTACCATGGTCAACGTGGCCGATGGTACCAATATTAGCATGTGGTTTTGTTCTTTCAAATTTAGCTTTAGCCATTTTGAATATCCTCCTTAAATAATGCACCTGACTATCAGGCAATTTTAAATAGTTTCGAAATTTTACTCGGCTATCCTTGATTATATTTCAAACTCATAGGTTTTTCAAGCCTTTTTGATAAATATTTAATCGTTTTTATTCGATAATACCTTTTCTGTTACCGACTTCGGAACCGGCTCATAGCTTTCAAAGAACATGGAATAGTTACCACGTCCCTGAGTTCTGGAACGCAAGTCCGTCGCATATCCGAACATCTCGGACAACGGAACGAATGCGCGTACGATCTTACCGCCGCCCAGGTCATCCATACCTTCAATCCGTCCTCGCCGGGAGTTGATATCTCCGATGATATCTCCCATATACTCTTCCGGCATGGTCACTTCCACCTTCATAATAGGCTCCAACAGGATCGGAGCGCCCTTCTTCATCGCATCCTTGAATGCAAGGGAACCTGCAATGTGGAATGCCATTTCACTGGAATCAACCTCATGGTAGGAACCGTCGTATACATTTGCATAGATACCGACTACCGGGAATCCGCCCAAGATACCGGACTTCATTGCTTCCTCGATACCTTCGCCTACCGCAGGAATATATTCCTTCGGGATCGCACCGCCGACTACGGAAGACTCGAACTTGTAGATCTCCTCTCCGTTGACGTCCATTGGTTCGAATTTTACCTTACAATGTCCGTACTGTCCACGGCCGCCGGACTGTTTTGCATACTTGCTGTCCACTTCCACAGGCTTGGTAATGGATTCCTTGTAAGCAACCTGAGGCGCGCCTACATTGGCCTCTACCTTGAACTCACGCAGCAGTCTGTCCACGATGATTTCCAGATGAAGCTCTCCCATACCTGCGATGATGGTCTGCCCTGTATCCGGGTTGGTGTGTGCACGGAATGTCGGGTCCTCCTCCGCAAGCTTTGCAAGGGATTCTCCCGATTTTCCCTGGGAAGCCTTGGTCTTGGGCTCGATGGCGAGCTCGATTACCGGCTCCGGGAATTCCATAGACTCCAGGATCACAGGATGCTGGTCGTCACAGATCGTATCACCTGTGGTCGTGAGCTTGAATCCGATGGCTGCCGCGATATCTCCGGAGTACACCTTATCCAGTTCCTGTCTCTTGTTGGCATGCATCTGAAGGATACGGCCAACACGTTCCTTTTTGCCCTTCGTCGCGTTCAGTACATAGGAACCGGAGTTCACTGTTCCTGAATACACACGGAAATAAGCTAATTTTCCTACGAACGGGTCTGTCATAATCTTGAATGCCAGTGCGGAAAACGGCTCTTCGTCAGAAGAATGTCTTACGACTTCATTGCCGTCCGGATCCACGCCCTGAATCGGCGGGATGTCTGTCGGTGCCGGCATGTATTCAAGAATCGCATCCAAAAGCTTCTGGACACCTTTATTTCTATAAGCCGTACCACAGCAAACCGGTACTGCGGTACACTCGCATGTCGCCTTGCGAAGCACTTTCTTCATATCCTCGACGGACGGCTCATTGCCTTCCAGATATTCCATCATGAGGTCATCATCCAGATCGCAGATCTTCTCTACGAGTTCCGAACGGTAAAGCTCCGCTTCGTCTTGCATTTCTTCCGGGATCTCCGTAACGGTGATATCGTCGCCCTTTTCATCGTTGTAGATGTAGGCTTCCATCTCCATCAGGTCAATAATCCCCTTAAAATCATCTTCTTTGCCGATGGGCAGCTGAAGACAGATTGCATTCTTGCCAAGTCTGGTTCTGATCTGATCTACTGCATTGTAGAAATCTGCTCCAAGAATATCCATCTTGTTGATGAATGCCATTCTTGGTACATTATACGTGTCAGCCTGACGCCATACGTTTTCTGACTGCGGCTCAACACCGCCCTTTGCGCAGAATACGCCGACCGCACCGTCCAGAACACGGAGTGAACGTTCCACCTCTACGGTAAAATCAACGTGTCCCGGCGTATCAATGATATTGATGCGATGCTCCAGAGCGCCTTCCTTCGGCTTTGTATGATCCTCCAAAGTCCAGTGACAGGTTGTGGCAGCAGAAGTGATCGTGATACCTCTCTCCTGTTCCTGCTCCATCCAGTCCATGGTTGCAGTACCTTCGTGAGTATCGCCGATTTTATAGTTCACACCGGTATAGTAAAGAATACGTTCTGTCAGTGTTGTCTTACCCGCATCAATGTGAGCCATGATACCGATGTTCCTGGTTCTCTCTAATGGGTATTCTCTTCCAGCCAAAATCTTCTCCTCCTATATTTATGCAACTTTAAAATCTGTAATGTGCAAATGCCTTGTTTGCCTCTGCCATCTTATGCATATCTTCTTTTCTTTTTACAGATGCGCCGGTGTTGTTGGACGCATCCAGAATCTCATTCGCAAGCCTCTCCTCCATGGTCTTCTCGCCTCTCTTGCGTGAGAACATGGTCAGCCAGCGAAGAGCCAGTGCCTGTCTTCTGTCTGCTCTTACCTCGATCGGTACCTGATATGTGGCACCGCCGATACGTCTTGCCTTTACTTCCAGTACAGGCATGATGTTGTTCATTGCTTCCTCGAACACATCAATGGCCGGCTTATCAGCCTTAGCCTCAACTCTTTCAAATGCTCCGTATACAATCTTCTGAGCTACACCCTTCTTACCATCCAGCATAATGTTGTTGATAAGCTTGGTAACAACCTTATTGTTGTATATTGGATCCGCTAATACATCTCTTTTTTGAGTATGTCCTTTACGTGGCACGGTCCTTCCCTCCTTAATCATCATTTTCCGGACAACCGGAGATTAAATCATCGGTACTCACATGTGTCTCTCTATGGAAATCGCATAGCATGTGCTCGTGGCTTAAGGGACCAATCTATGCCCGGTGGATGCCGGGTTCTTTAATCCGCAACCTACGATTAGTCATAGTTCTGTTTGTGATACGATTTAACTTTGTAGTTTTTGGCGTTCTTCGCTGCTATGCCTGGAACTTCTCTGCCGTTTCATTGATGAACCTGTTGGCTGCTTCACAGGGAAGTTCTTCGCTGCTGCGCATCGAAGAACAAAGTAAACACTAAATTCATAACGCGCATGCATCATTTATTAAGTGTTTACTTTTTAGCGTCTTTTGGTCTCTTCGCGCCGTACTTGGAACGTGCCTGTCTTCTCTTGGCAACTCCTGCGGTATCAAGCGTACCTCTGATGATGTGGTATCTTGTACCAGGCAGGTCCTTTACTCTTCCTCCGCGGATCATAACTACGCTATGCTCCTGCAGGTTGTGTCCTTCACCCGGAATGTAGCTTGTCACTTCGATTCCATTAGACAGACGTACTCTGGCGATCTTCCTCAGAGCAGAATTCGGCTTCTTCGGTGTTGCGGTCTTAACTGCCGTACATACACCTCTCTTCTGCGGTGCAGATGCGTCTGTTGCGCGCTTCTTCAAGGAGTTGTATCCCTTCTGGAGTGCTGGTGCTGTAGATTTCTTCTCAGAAGTCTGACGTCCTTTTCTAACTAACTGGTTAAATGTTGGCATTTTTTCACCTCCTATGATTCTTTCGTTTTCTCCGCGTCTGACACGGACTTTTGTATCAGGCGGAAATGGTTGCAGATAATTCGCATTATCTATAGTAATTCCGTACACAAAAATGAATGCATCTCTATGCACGCTAGACTAGTTTATTACGTTTTTTTCAGAAAGTCAAGGACTTTTGGAGAAAAATGTGGTAAACTCGTTTTATAGTTACAGGTCACACCTTGACCAGGCGTGATCTGTAACTCAGGCCGCATTTTAAATTGCCTGCGGCAATGGGCGGCCTGAATACCAGCTTTTATGTGCATCCTCCCGACCAATCAGCGTGGTGATTGGTCGGGGTGTGACATGTAACGTTTTATACGGTTACAGTTCACTCGTCAGCCGCTGTCATGATAAGTTTGTGCTTGCACAAAGACTTATCATGACAGCGGCTGACGAAGGAAGCGCCGGTATATGAGCAAAAATAGCCGCAAAGCGGCGGAAAAGCATCGAAGATGCGTTTTGCGAATGGTGCGGAGTGAACTGTAACTTGATACGGAAAATGGATTTGGAAAGGAGACGAAAGATGAACTTTTTAGAAGAGAGAATTTTAAGCGACGGCATTGTAAAAGAGGGAAATGTCTTAAAGGTAGACGGCTTTCTGAATCACCAGATGGATATCGAACTGTTCGATCAGATGGGAGCTGAATTTAAACGGCGCTTTGCGGACACGCCTGTTACGAAGATTCTGACCATCGAGGCTTCCGGAATCGGGATCGCCTGTCTGGCCGCACGGCATTTCCAGGTTCCGGTCATATTTGCAAAGAAGGCCAAGAGCATCAATCTGGAAGGCGATATGTATGTAGCGGAGGTGGAGTCCTTTACGCACAAATGCAAGAACAACGTCATTGTAGCGCAGAAATTTTTGAATCCCCAAGACCAGATACTGATCATTGATGATTTTCTGGCAAATGGCTGCGCACTGCAGGGCCTGATCCAGATCACCCAGATGGCAGGGGCTTCGGTGGCCGGGATCGGCATCGCCATCGAAAAGGGCTTCCAGCCGGGCGGACAGACCATACGGAATCTCGGCTTCCATCTGGAATCGCTGGCGATCGTGGAGAGCATGGATGCAGAGACAGGTATCATCACCTTCCGGGAACAGGTTTAGTACATCAAATTATTATAAAAGCGAGGCGAATATATATGGATAAAAACGGAGAAATGATTCAGAAGCTGAAGGATGTAAAAAGTATACTGGTTTCCAGGGATTTGCGCGGCGACGATTGGGACGATATGCAGGCGGCTGTCTCAAAGCTGGAGGAAGTTGTTTCTTATATTAATGACTGCAGTGGAAAAGGAATCGAATTTTAAGGAACCGCCCAGGCGGTTCCTTTTTTATTCCATAAAAGGCTTCGGAGAACGTTGAGTGAACAGAAACAATTGTTAAGGGAAAAATACCCACGAATTTTCATTTATGGTGGTGGCTCAAATGTGAGGCATGGGTATTTCCTAAGTTCTTAATAGAAAAAAGAAGAATATTCTTGACAAATCCAGACTATTGGTGTAGTCTATAGTTAGACTATTGCAATAGTGTGAAAGCAGGTGAATAATACAATGAAATTTTATGATTCCGAATTGAAGGTAATGGACTTGTTATGGCAGAAGGGCGAATTGTCCGCAAAGGAGATTGCCGATGAACTGAAGCTGTCCATCGGCTGGAACAAAAACACATCCTACACAGTCA
Organism: Faecalicatena sp.; assembly: GCA_009774255.1. Classification (GTDB taxonomy): domain Bacteria; phylum Bacillota; class Clostridia; order Lachnospirales; family Lachnospiraceae; genus Schaedlerella. The sequence goes on along the minus strand of VSNK01000218.1, from coordinate 1,394 downwards.
TCAAAAAGCTGGTTGACAAAGGTGCCGTGAGGCGCAGGGATCCTGGCTTTCACTGCACCGCACTGATCGGGCAGGAAAGCGCAAGACAGTCTGCTCTGACAGAGGTTTTGGATAAGTTTTACCAGGGTTCCGTGGGGCTTTTGTTCGCCTCGCTCCTGGCTCGGGAGAACCTGTCGCCGGATGAGGTCGGACAGCTCCGAAGCATGATTGAAGAAAAGAAATGAGGTGACGGCATATGGCTGTATTACAATTGAAATCCACTCTGCTGATCATCGGGATTGCCGCAGGCCGGAAGGTGATTTTCCGCTTCTTCTCACCGCGCATTCCGGAATGGCTCTGGATACTGATCGGCATACGGCTTCTGCTTCCGCAAAGCATCGGCATTCCGATCGTAAGCAGCTCCCATTCATGGGTTCCATATCCCTGTGATGCTTCCGCCAGCCTGCTGACCAAAGCTGCGTGGATACGCACGGTCGGAGCCTGTGCCGTTTTTCTGATTCTGCTGGCAAATGTACTTCGCTTTTACGGCAGGATGACGCATAAGGAACTACTCGAAGGCAGCGCTGTCCACGGTTGGATAGAGTCGCATTCCTGCGGACCGCATTATCGCATCTATGCCTCGACTGCTGTCACCTCACCGATGGTATATGGTCTGTTATCTCCGAAGATCGTCCTGCCTGCGCAGCAATATGACGCCAGGCAGTATGAATATATTCTGCTGCACGAATGGATGCATATCCGGCGGGGCGACCTCTGGAAGAAAGTATTTATGATGACTGCCGTGGCGGTGAACTGGTACAATCCGGCATGTTGGCTGATGCTGCTGCTTTTCAATCGGGATATGGAACTGGCCTGCGATGCGGACGTGCTTCGTTCACTGCGGAAGGCGGAACATATGGGATACGCTCATACTCTGCTGGACTGCTATTGCCGCATGAGCCCGTCCGCCATTTTTGAAACAGGATTTTTAAGCGGAATGCTTAAGGAAAGGATTGGTGCAATTATGAATCAGAAAAAAATGTCTATGAAAGCAAAATGCTGTGCAGTTTTTATGCTCGGAGTACTGTTTCTCGCTGTTTTTGGAAAAGTCTCTGTTCAGGCGGAAATACCTGAGAAGGTTCCGGTGCTGATAGGGAAAACGCTTCCGGAGGCGGAGCAGCTCCTGCAGGAGAAAGGGTACAGGTATACCTGGAGTGTGACTGATACCAGGTAAACAAAAAAAGCGTGAAAGCGTTTCGCCTGTAAACGCCAAAGCTTCCTAATTACAAGAAAAGTGTGCGTCTCGACGCACACTCGCGCCGAAGCGCGGCTGCGGCTGCAGCCATTTTCCTTATGCGCGTAGTGCGCATCCCCCGGAGGGTTGTTCTTCTATAGGAAAATTCGGAGAAGTTTCC
>VSNK01000217.1 GCA_009774255.1 Faecalicatena sp. | reverse complement strand
GGGGAGGAGGAAGAAGCGCTGAAGGCCCTCTTCCTTTTTGAGAAATGTGTTGACGGGCTCTTACGGGCAGAGAAGGTGGTACTCCACGGAGATGAATATTTTGACCGTTTAGACGCATGGATTGAAGCCCTTCCATTGGGAGAAATGGCTCCAAGAAGCAGGAAATTCGTTGTTCAGAATCTGCAGGAGGCATTCAGCCACCCGGCTTTTAAGGCTCTGAAAGAGAATACTGATTTCCAGAAGATACTGCAGCATTTTGCAAAAACTGACACATAGAAGCTTGGCAGATGCGAAGCAGCTGCAGAGACTGCTCTCGTAAAACAGGAGGAACACAATGCTTATTATCAATCATTTGACGAAACACTATAAGGGCAGCAGCAAGGGCGTCACGGATCTGAGCCTTCTTGTGATGCCGGGTGATATCTGCGCATTCATCGGGCATAATGGAGCCGGGAAGACAACGACGCTGAAATGCATTGCCGGAATCCATGGATATGAGGCGGGAGAGATTCGGATCGGAGGAGTAAACCTCCGTGATGATCCGCTTGCATGCAAACAGATGACTGCGTATATTCCGGATAATCCGGATCTGTACGAGTATCTGACAGGCATCCAGTATCTGAACTTTATAGCCGATATTTTCAAGGTTCCGGCAGGAGAGAGGAAGGAACGGATCCAAAGGTACGGGGATGAATTTGAAATAACGGAATCCTTTGGGGATCTGATTTCTTCTTATTTCCATGGTATGAAACAGAAGCTTGCAATCATATCTGCGCTGCTGCATGAACCAAGGCTGCTGGTTTTGGACGAGCCTTTTGTGGGGCTTGACCCGAAAGCTTCCATTATCCTGAAAGACAGGATGAGGAAGCTCTGCGAAGGCGGGGGCGCCATATTCTTTTCTACTCATGTGCTGGAGGTGGCTGAGAAGCTCTGTAACAAGGTAGCGATAATCAAGGACGGACGCCTGATTGCCGAAGGCACCATGGAGGAGGTTGTAAAGCAGGGCAATACCCTGGAGTCCATTTTTATGGAGGTGGTAAATGATGCTGGCGCAGATTAAGCTTATGGCCAGGCTGGAGTTTTGTAACCTCTTTGGCATAAATGTTTTGCGATTTACGAAAGATAAGCGGAAAAAGAAGAGGGCCGTAATGCTTTCTGTCCTCTGGGTACTCCTGATTATCATGCTGCTTTTTTATGTGGGCGGCCTTTCCTGGGGACTGGTGGAGATTGGAGCGGGAGAAGATGTTCCGGCTTATGTCATCGCCATATCCAGCATGCTTATTTTTGTCTTTGGAATCTTAAAGGCGGGAAGCATCATTTTCCGGAAGCAGGGATATGATATGGTAGTTTCCCTGCCTGTAAGGAAAGGCGCGGTAGTGCTTGGACGGTTTTTGCGCATGTATACGGAAAATCTGCTGATGGCCGCTCTGGTACTGCTTCCGGGGATTGCGGTGTATGCATGGCAGACGAGGCCGGATGTGTCATTCTATCTGTGTGCGTTTCTTGGGATATGGGCAGTGCCGTTACTGCCAATGACAGGGGCGGTCCTTATCGGGGCGCTGGTTACGGGAATCTCCTCCAGGATGCGGCATAAAAGCCTGGTGGCGTCAGCGCTTACGATATTATTTGCTTTTGCCATTATGTATGGTTCTTCGCGTCTTACGTCAGCGGAAGGGATGGAAAGCCTGGAGATTATGGAGGAACTGTCCGGAATGGTTTCGGATATGCTTGGGAGATTCTATCCTCCTGCTGTGCTGCTTGGGACGACGATTGTAAATGGGGAAATCGGCCGGTGCCTGATGTATACAGGCTTATTTCTATCTGTATTTGCCGCGGCGGCGGCAGTCGTATCCGCCTGTTTTCAGGCTATCTGCCGGAACTTATATACAACGGCGGCAAGGCATGACTATCAGATGGGCGATCTGAAGGCAGACCCGGCGCTGGTTTCCCTGTGCAGGAAGGAATTCCGACAGTATTTCTCATCGAGTATTTATGTATCCAATACGATCATCGGGCCGCTTATGGGCTGCGTCCTATCGGGGGCGCCTCTTTTTACAGGCCCGGAGAGAGTGAAAGAGGTCCTGCCGGTTCCGGTTGATTTGGCAGTAATCGCACCGTTTCTGCTGGCAGGCACTTTTTGTATGATGACAACTGCCGCCACATCTGTTTCCATGGAAGGGAAGGAGTGGTGGCTTGTCAAAAGCCTGCCGCTGACGGCAAAGACAGTCCTGGACGCAAAGCTTCTGATGAATCTGATCCTGATCCTGCCTTTTTACCTTGTGTCGGAGGTTTTCCTGATCCTTGCATTCAAGCCGGGATTACAGGACGGCTTCTGGATGATGGTGATTCCGGCGGTGATCCTGCTGTTTGCCTGTGTATACGGGATTGCTGTTAACCTGCATTTCCCGGTCCTAGATTGGGAGAATGAGGTGAGCGTGGTCAAACAGAGTGCTTCAGCCGTACTTGGAGGCATGGGCGGGGCTGTCCTGGCGGTTTTTGGCGGCGCGGGCGCCTGTCTGGTTCCGGAAGGATATTCCGAGGGATATCGGGCGGTTCTGTGTGTGCTGCTTCTGGGGACGGCAGGTCTGATGTATCGAAAGAATAACCGCATAGATTTGCGGGAACTTTGAGCAGAACAGGACTGAATTCTGATATCATGCAATATTGTATATGGGAGCTGTGATGAAAAAGGGCATAGGGTGAAAAGCCTGATAAAAAACAGTGTGGTATGATTTGAGCATCAAATAAAGGAGGTGCCGCAATGCACGCATGGGAAACTATAGACCAGTCATTGAATTATATCGAGGAACATTTATCAGGAGAAATCTCTACAGAGGAGCTTGCCGATATGGTTGGCTTGTCCCAATTTTATTATCAGCGTCTGTTTAAACGTCTGGTCAGAAAACCGGTCCAGGAGTATGTGAAACTCCGCCGTTTGGCAAAGGTGATTGAGGGGTTAAAGGATACGGACCGTAGGATTCTGGATATTGCTTTGGACTACGGCTTTTCAAGCCATGCAAATTTTACCAGGGCTTTCAAGGAGACATATGGGATTACGCCGGAGGAATACAGGAAGACCTTACCGATGCTTAATACTTTTGAAAAGCCGGAAATCTCTATGAATTATGTACTCGTGGACGAAGGGGTTCCGCTGGTGGTGGGCAGTATCGTCCTGGAGATCCAAAGAAAGACGTTGGAAAAACCGGAAATTTATCTTGGCTTTGAAGCAGAAGTTGAAATTTTCAGACAAATACCTGTCGGTGAAAGAACCGGCATAGATGTGCCAGGACAGCTTTGGAAACAGTATCATGCGAAAAAAGAACTGCTTGCAGCGAATCTCAACGGCAGGGTGGAAATAGGGATGTCCCATATGGGAAATTTCGCACAAGGGGTTTTTAATTATTTTGCGGGCGGAATAGTTCAGAAAATGCCAGAACAGCTGCCGGAGGGGTTCGTAAAGCAGGAGCTTCTGCCGGGAAAATATATTGCCTGCCGAATTGAGGCGGAGAATTTTGAAGATTTGGTGACAGTGAAGCTTGACCAGGCAAACAAGTATCTATTCAGCACATGGCTGCCTCGGCACAACCTCACTACAGAACCTTTTTCGGTAGAAAAGTATTTCCGGGATACAGAAGATATGGCGTACATGGAAATCTGGGTGAAACCATTGCTATAAATCTGGCAAGATCAGGTACAGGCAAAGCCGGCAGGGCTCTCACTTTACCCGCCGGCTTCATCTTTTATGCAGGCAGTGTATGCCTGTTATTCTTTCTGCCGCCTGAATAGGAAAAGATAGAGCAACAACCAGACGATGCAGTGAGCCGCAAGGATGACGATATCTTTGCCTGGGATTATAGCACTGCCGTTTGCCATATTCATCAGCCCATAAAAGGATGCACTGGATGGCAGCAGATAAGAAAATTGGAACAGCACGCTATGACCGGGAACCATCAGGTAGAAAAAGATGGGCGGCGCAAGGAATAAAATCATGATCATTTTGACGTATACAATCCCAATCATCAGCCCTTCTGAAAAATGTCCGATATACAGTCCTGCCAGTGCCGATATAAAAGCAGACAAAATAATTATGAGAATTAAGGGAACTACCTGTGACAGTGTGAGCTTCATACAGATCAGCGCCGTCAGTACGGTAGACAGGACACCTCCGATAAATCCCAAAAGGATTTTCTGCATCAGATAGGATCTGGCTGTCATGGGAAGTATCCTGTTGATAAATGTGACGCCGTCTTCTTTTTCTGTAATCATGTTCATTGCATTGAAGGTACATCCCATGAACATGGCAGTAACCAGAGTGATTACAATCAGCAGGGATTTTAAGCCGTCATTGCCGTTGGATACCGGGACAACTGTATTTTTATACACATGCTCTTCCCCACGGCTTTCATATAACCAAGGAAGTGTATCAGCTATAACCCTGTTTATCTCCAGTTCGTCACCGGAGCGGAAAGAACGGATGCCCCCACCTGCTCTTAGGACGCCGATCATTTGTGTAGAGGGGTTATTGACTGCCTGATGAAGCTCAGCCATGGTTTCATATTCTGTAACACATCCGTTTGATTTCAGCCATGCGGCTGCCTCACTGGAAAGGTCATTTTTCAAAATCCCAAATGAGGTTTCACTCATAGTTTGAAGGCTCACACCAGACAACAGGCTGACAGCTATGCCCACAATAATTGGTAACAGAAAAGTCAGGACACACATCTTATCCCGCCGGATATTTTTTAGTTGATATTTCAGTCTTTTCATCTGGTTATCCCTCCCTGGACATTTCACGTGTCAATGTCTGATGGGCAATCAGAAACAGCAGAATAACCGTTCCCAGACAAGTAACGTAATAGGAAGTTTTGACCGTTGAGACGGAAAAATATGCTGCTTTCATTGCTGTAAACAGATGATACATGGGATGGTAAACAATCCAATCCCATGAAACCCCAGTCTGGCCCGCCAGAAAAACAGGTGTTGTAACAAAAATGGCAATGACCAGATAGAGCAGTGAAAACTGTTTAAAATCAGGCAGCCTGATTGCAAAGAAGAAACCGGTCAACGCCATAATAAGTGATAATATACCAGCCTGAATAAGTACGGCCGGCAAAACCGCAATGCCGTGCCGAAGCCCCAGATTCAGCACTGTCAGAAACACAGTAAAGACCAAATCCGAGAATAGGAACACAAGCAGCTTAGACAGAATGAATATTGCCTTGTTGACCGGAAGTATTCCATGTACCCGGATCACGCCCATCTGCTTTTCCTTGAACAGCATGGAAGCAAGCCCTAAAAAGCCGACTGCAGACAGCTCAAAGAACAAAAACTCAGCGGTGATTTCACGTCTGTTTTTCATTTTTCTGCTGTTCGTACCAATCATTTCCGCCTGGCCCTTTATATTTCCGCTTAATACTGCCTTGGCCCAAATTGTACGGTAATGATCCATCGTGTCGATGCCAGAAGTGAGCATATAGAATTCTGGTTGCTCAGAGGCAAGATCAATGCCTACAGAATACCGGTCGGCACAGGCTGACTCCAAAGCATCCCTGGTATCCACCCTGGTAATGTAATCTGACATGGTTGTCTGCTTGGCCTGTGGATCATATAAATAGACAGGGTAAATCTCCTGATCCAAATTCACATACACGAAATTGATATAGCAGGAATACAGAACAAGGGAGGCGAGCGCCAGAATGACAAACTTACTGGACAGCATGAGCCTGAAATCCTTCTTTAGCAAGTGGGAAAATTTCTTCCACATTAAGACAACCCCCTTCCTGTGTACTGGATAAATATATCCTCTAAAGTCGGCTCTTGAGAGTGGACGCTGATCAGTTCGTCATATGCGAAAGGAATACCAGATTTCAACTCCTGGGACAAAATCGTCTGTTCTTCCCGCCTGCCCTGATACAGATACTCAAAAACAATGCTGCGATTACTGTTCTGTTCCTTTAAATTTTTCGGTGTGTCAAGGGCGACAATGTTCCCGCCTGCGATAAAGGCTACCCTGTCACAGAGCAGGTCAGCGTCCAGCATATTATGGGTCGTCACAAATACGGTTGTCCCTTTCTGACGCTCTTTCTCTATGATTTTGCGAAAGAGGACGGCGCCGGTAGGGTCAAGGCCGCTGGTCGGTTCATCCAGGAACAAAAGCTTTGGATTGCTGATCAAGGCCCTCGCCATACTGACACGCTGGCGCATCCCCTTGGAATAAGAGGACACCGGTTTCTTCCGGAAGTCCCGTTTGAATTCCAGCTCGTCAAGCAGTTCTTCCGCATTCCTCAGCTGTTCACTGGGATAGAAAGAGGAAAAATAATGCAGATTGTCAAGGGCACTTAAATTCGTATACAGATAGGGAAATTCAAACAGGACGCCAATCTGCTGAAAAAAATCCTGGGTATGTACGGTCGTTAAATCTTTTCCGAACAGGGATACCATACCGCCATGCCCTCTCAGGATACCGGTCAGAATCTTTTGTGTCGTAGACTTCCCGGAACCATTCGGACCCAGGAAGCCGAAGATTTCCCCGTCGCCTACGGTGAAATTCAAGCCATGTAAAGCCTGTTTGTCTTTCTCATAGGAAAAAGTAAGATTCTTTACTTCGATCATTCGTCATCCCCCCATTTCCCATGTGTGCCCTTTTTCCTTTCCCGTTCCCGTTTGCTCCACCATTTCATGAACTTTACCTTAAACGGAACAGAGATTACCAGCACGGCCAGAATCATGATCCACTCCAGTACCATTCCAAACCTAAAAACATAATCATTACCTCCTTTTCGAGGGATTTCCTCTTGATGGAGTAAGAATAAAAAAGTGCGTTGAAGTCCATGTGAAGTCGGTGTGAAGTTGGTGTGAAATTCGAAAGCCGAAGCCTTTTGGTGAAGATTCGTTTTATTTTACAGTGGGAATGGAAAAATAGAATGTTACTCCGTCTCCCTGGTTGGCAGCGCCATATGTTAAATGCTGCATCGTAAGAATCTGTGCGACAATCGCAAGTCCCAGTCCGGAACCACTGTATTTTGCATTCTTATCACGATAAAATTTTGTCCAGATTTTTGAAAGCGTTTCCTGCGGAATAGGCAGCCCTTGATTATAGATTGAAAAGTTCAGCATACTTTCATGCTTTTTCAGCAGCAGCTTTAAAATGCCGCCTGGCCGGACATTTCTCTTAGCATTCATAATCAGGTTGTTAAGCACCTGTTCCATCCGGCTTTTGTCAGTATGGACATAGACAGGCTGCTCCGGCAATTCATATTGCAGTTCAAAATCAGCGTCCGGGGTATCAAGCAGCAGCCTTCCGGCAACGGTCTCCAGAAATTCAACAAAGTCAAAACGTTCCGGGTGAAGCTGTGTTGCTCCATTTTCCAGTGCGGACAAATCAAGCAGGGTAGTAATCAGGTTGCCCATGCGTTCCGTTTCAGCTATGATGACTTCGGAATAATTCTGTCTTTTTGCTTCGTCTGTTTCATCCTGCAATCCTTCGGCATAAGCCCGGATAATACCCAATGGGGTCTTCATTTCATGGGAAAGGTTATCTACCAGTTCTTTCCTCTCATCCAGCAGACGCTTCTTTTGCTCTACATCCTGTTCTAATTTTTCGTTAGCCTTTTCTAAATCCTTAAATGCCTGCTGCAGGCTTTCCGCCATTTTGTTCAGGCTGCCGGACAATTCGCCAAATTCATCTGCTGTATCTATTGTACATGGCGAAGAAAAATCCAACTGCGCCATATGATAGGCAGCCTGATTAAGTTTGGAAATAGGATCTGAAATAAATCGCCCCATCAGGTAATCTATTGCCAGAACCAGGGGGATAACAAAAGCAAGCCAAATCAATGCAGATATGTTTGGATCGTTAGATAACTGAGTGGATATAGCATAAGAAATGATCAGAATGATTCCGGCAATTTTAGAAACCATGATAATTTTCTTGCGGACGGTTCGTAATGTGAAATTATCTTTTATCATTATATGCCACCTCGAATTTATAGCCGGAACGAATCAGTGTAACGATATGTCTGCTCTCATTGCCTAATTTTTGGCGCAGGGTTTTGATATGCGTGTCTATTGTTCTGGTCGTTCCTTCAAAATCATATCCCCATATCCGGTTAAGCAGTTGTTCCCGGCTGAAAATCTGGCCTGGGTTTGACATAAGAAAATGCAGCAGTTCATATTCCTTGTAGGTCAGGGTAATTTCCTGCCCCTCAAGAAAGACCTTATGCGAGGCCGGAATGATTGAAATTTTTCCGGCGCTCACTGTATCTGATGGAAGGATGGAAGAACGGCGCAGTAAGGCATCGGCCTTTGCCAGCAATACTCTGGGGCTAAAGGGCTTTGTCATATAGTCGTCTGCACCAAGGTCATATCCTTTCAGTTTATCGTCCTCGCTTTCTTTGGCAGTCAGCATGATAATCGGGAGGCTGCTGATTTCCCTTGCCATTTTACAGACGGAAAATCCGTCAAGATGGGGCATCATAATGTCCAGTATCATCAGATCCATAGAATTATTTTTCAGCGCCAGCAGTGCATCTACACCATCATCTGCCGTAAAACAGGTATGTCCGCCCCGCTGCATATATTCAACAATAATTTCCTGCATTTTCTTTTCATCTTCGACAATTAGAATCTTTGCCATCGTGTGATTCCTCCTGGTATCTTGATAGAATATATTAATTATAAGGTCATGTTTCTAAAAAAGCAATTACAGAAAAGTATCTAAAAGCTGAAGACTATCCTGGCCCGTTAGTTTACAAACGATATCGTAATGGAGTAGCATGATGAAAAGAAGTTTATTCATTATTCTTTATTCTGGCCTCAAACATTTTCACATCACGCATGGAATATTTCGCCGCTTTCAGTATTTCTACCAAAACGCGTATCTCATATTCATTACAATCTCTAAAGATTTCATTTGCTTCTTTGCTAAATACATATTTAGTTTTCAATACCGTATCACATATCAACTCATCGACCGACACTTTTAGAAGATTTGCTATAGCAATAAGCGTTGTCAGGCTGACGCTGGAATTACCGGTTTCAATATTGCTGACATGCTGAGGTGTAACTCCTATCTTTTCTGCCATAATTTCCTGAGTCAGATCGGTTTTAAGTCTTGCTATTTTGATTCTCTTACCTATGGCTTTAAAATTAAGCTCCATGGACGGGGGTACTCCTTTGATATAAGTATTCCTGTACATTGTAACCTTTGTAAAACTATATTATAATAAAATTATAAAGTTAATCATTCTATGAGTTATAGTTCTATCACAGAATACATTTTATTCATGGAATTTAATTTGCAGATGGCTGGCAAATAAGCAGTAATAATTTTACAAGGGCTATTTAAACGGTAAAACAATAAAATCTATCCATCAGGTTCCGAAAATAAGAGATATTGTAT
>VSNK01000216.1 GCA_009774255.1 Faecalicatena sp. | reverse complement strand
TTACCTTCCTATTCTCCTGTATTATATACATTATACCACCGTTTTGAATGTACGTCTAATTAAATTGGATTATACTAGTACAGCGTTTCCTTGATCCCCATATACTTAGTGCTTGATATTTTTGTCAGCGCAAGGCGGAGGAAGGAGGCAATGCGGTGGCATTGTTGACTGACGACAACGCGGCGATGGCGGAAATAGTAAGTACTAAGTATATGAGGGACTAAGAAACGCTGTACTAGCCTTCCCCCGCAAAATGCACGGTAATAAAACGCCCCCTCTCTATTCCCGCTCACCCAGCCAGAACCAGCAGCAGGTACACCAATGTCGCCAGAAGCCCCAAACAGAACAGAATCAATCCATAAGAAAGGCTCCGCCCGATCAAACTTGTATTCTCCTTAAAGCTCGTATAAGCCAGCGCATACTGATGCGTATAGTCCTTCTCATTCGGCCGTTCCCGCCAGGCTGTCTTGTTCAAAATTCCCACGATACGATTCACAAAGCTCCCCAAACGGTACGTCAGAGCATTTCCTTCCAGCAGTTCCTGCGGCTGCGGACTGTCCTTGTAGATCGTCTTCCGCAGGAACACAACGATCGTGTCAACAAGCGTATCAAAAAAGCTGGCTTCCACACTCCCCGCGATGGGCAGGATTTTTGCAAGGAAATCAACCGCATGATCCAATACAAAGCATACCCCGCCGCAGACGGACGGAAGCACTTTCAGCAAAACCGGACGATAAAGATAATCCTCCAGATCCAGCACTTTCGGCCAGCGATTGACGTAGACCGTATTTCCAATCTCATCATGCCGGATCATCCAAAATCTTCCGATGACAATATAAATCAGTACTCCAATTGCAATAGAAGTGAGTCCGCCCTTCAAGTTCGTAAGGCTAAAGTAGGATACCTCATGAATATGCTCCAGTCTGAAAAAGCCTTTTACGAATTCAGCCGCCTTATCCATCGTCATAGAAGGAAGAACCCCCATCACCGGGAACAGTGCCGCGCTTGCTGTCAGAGCAAAGGCACTTTTTTTATTCATATAGGATTTGCTCATGGCATCATATTTCTCCTGAACCGCCGGGTCGCTGTTCTTCTCGATAAATACCGCGAAAAATAGCTTGCACATGTAGGCAACCGTAAATCCGCCGCTGACAAGAAATACCCACTCGATCAGCTTCATATCTCCCGCGCCCAGAAGTACGGGCGAAACCACCCCTTCCTTCAGCAGTTCGATATACTCTACGATACTCTCATGGATCAGTGTTTTGCTCACATATCCTGAAAAAAGCGGAATGCCTCCGATTCCCAGCGCGCCGCACAGATAAATCCCCATCAGAAGCGGCTTTTTTCTTCCAAATCCCCGGATATCGTTCAGATCCAGCTTATGCAGATTCATGTAGATGACTCCTGCCGCCATAAAGAGCACCAGCTTGAACAGCGAATGATTCAGCATATGCAGAAAGCTTCCCTGCACTGCCAGTGCATTTTCCTCTCCCAGAAGTCCCTGCATCCCGATGCCTGTCAGGATAAAGCCGATCTGAGATACCGAAGAGCATGCCAGGGTCCTCTTAAAATCAATGGAGAACAGCGCGAGTACCGCTCCTGCCGCCATAGTCAGGACACCGGTAAGCAGCACAAAGGTTCCCCACACCCCTTCATGAAGCAAAATCTGACAGGAGATCACAAGAATGCCGAACACACCTGTTTTTGTCAAAATACCGGACAGCAGCGCGCTGGCCGGGGCCGGAGCCACCGGATGCGCCTTCGGAAGCCAGATATGAAGCGGAAACGCGCCTGCCTTCGCTCCGAATCCGAAGAACAGACATACCGCCGCAGGGTAAACATTTTTCCCCTGGCAGGCCTCATAAAGTTCACTGATCGTAAGCGTTCCGGCCTGCTGGTACAGCAGAAAAAGTCCCATCAGCATCACCAGTCCGCCGATCACCGCCACAGCCAGATAGGTGGCCGCCGCCCGCAGAGATTCCTTCCGCTCATCCTGCGCCACCCACACGTAAGACGCAAAGGACATCACTTCAAAGAAAATAAAGGTCGTATACAGATCCCCCGAAAGAAATACGGCCTCCGTCGCTCCAAGCGTGATCAACTGGAACAGATAATACCGGTTCCGATTTCGATAATGCGCAAAATACTCTTCGGAAAATAAACTCGTCATCATCCACATAAAGGCAGCCACCGCACCATACAGCACCCGAAAACCATCCGCCGTAAAATGCAGGCCGAACCCGCAGACACCGGGAATGTTGCAGGAGCCGCCTGCGTTGCCATACCACAGCACTGCCATTACCATCAGTATAAATTCCGCAATGGCAGTCACCCCGACAAACTGATCCCGCAGTTTTTTATTCTTTCTTCCGATCAGATAGGAGACAATACCGGCAGCCATCGGGAAAAAAACTGCCGCGGCAAGTAACATCCTCTCTTGTTCCATCTACCCCACCTCCTGGTATAATAATGCATCGCCTTCCTCGTTACAGGACACGCCTGATTCCCGTATGCCCTACAGCCCTACCCATTCACAGGACACGCCTGATCCATATATAGCCTGCAATCCTTCCGCTGTTATATCAATATATCCCGGCCGCGATATCCTGCAGAAAAGATACAAGCGGTTCCGAGCACACCCCAATGAGAATGACCGCAACAGCAAAGCAGACCAGCGGGAAGCACATCTTCCAGCCGGGATCCTTTACCCCTTCTACGCTCCCGGGATCGAATTCTCTCCCCGGAAAGAATGCCCGGATTACGATCGACATCATATAGATCGCGGTCAGCAGCGCAGAAATCAAGAGACATCCGATTCCGAAATATGCCATCACATTTTCACTTTCCACCGCCGCTCTGGCCAGATTCCATTTACTGATAAATCCTGCCAGCCCCGGCACCCCCATCAGGCCCAGGGCCGACACGGTAAAACAGCCGAACACGACCGGCATTTTCCTTCCAAAACCATTGAACTCATAAATATATTTTTTTTCCGTCTGATGCATGACGGCGCCCGCGCAGAGGAAGGAGCCGATCTTCATAAATGCATGGCAGACCATATGCGCCATCGCGCCCACCATTCCTGCCGGAGTCATCATCGACGCGCCCAGGATAATGTAAGACAGATTGCTGACCGTAGAATAGGCCAGCCGCCGCTTGATATGCTGCTCTTTTACTGCTTTGCTGCACCCGTAAACAATGGTAAACATGGCAAATCCCATCACAATCGGCTGTACCCATGTCCCTTTCAGGAATTCCGTGCCGAAACTGTAATAGGTCAGGCGCAGAATGGCAAACACACCGGCCTTGACCACCGCCACCGCATGGAGCAGTGCCGTAACCGGTGTGGGCGCAACGCCGGCCTGAGGCAGCCAGGCGCTCATCGGAAAAATAGCCGCTTTCACGCCAAATCCAAAAAACGCCAGCAAATATACAAATAAGAGCAGATTGGTCTCACTGCCAATGGATGCCGGATTGAGCACTCCGCCCAATGTAAATTCCAGCGTATCTCCGTAGACCATAAGAAATACGATCGCGATCAGAGCGAATGCGACGCCGCCCAGTGACATATACAGATACTGCCGAACCGCGAGAATCGCCTCCCGTACCAGCGTATGCAGAATCAACGGCACCGTCACCAATGTAAGCAGCTCATAGAAAAGATACATACTGAGCATGTCCGACGCAAATGCCACTCCAAGTGTGATTCCATATGTCATACTGTAAAACATAAAAAAGATTTTCTCGTGTCCTTCGTGCTCCATATACTCAAAGGAATACAGCATGGCGAAGGGCCAGAGAATCGATACCAGTCCTCCGAAAAGCATAGCCAGCCCGTCAATCCGGAAGGAAATGGAAAGCCCCCTCACAAAATAGACCAGATGCAGCGTTTCCGTAGTCCCGCGGGCCAGAGCCGAAAGGACAATGACTGATGTCAAAATCGTCAGTGCTTCCAGATAAACCAGCATCCCCTTTCTGGAGCGGAACGGAAGAACCGGCGTAAGAGCGCCCCCCAGTATCGGAAGCAGAATGGCTGCTACAACCCAATATTGATTCATACACATATTCCTCCTTAATATTAAGGTATCGCCCCCTCACTTTCGATCAAGGGCATATCGTCAGCTTCGCATTTGCCTTCTTCCTATAATAAGGTATCGCCCCCTCACTTTCGTTCGAGGGCATGTCGTCAGAAGGCACCTAAAAAATGCTTCGCATTTGCCTTCTTCCTAAACTAACGTCCGAACAATTTCATTCAGATACTCTGTCAGCGGATTCGGGAACACTCCAAGGAACACGGAAAGTCCGGCCAGGAGCATCAGCGGAATGAGCATAGTCAGAGCCGGTTCCTTCTTTTCCAGGCCTGCGTAGTCATAATCCGCTCCCGGCAGAAAGCCTCTGATCGTGATCGGCAGAAGATATCCCGCTGTCAGCAGCGCGCTGACCAGAAGGATCACCGGACCCAGCCAGGAAAAAACCGGAATGCCGGATTCCAGGGAACCACCCGCCAAATACCATTTGCTGATAAATCCGCTTGCCGGCGGAATCCCTACCAGCGCCAGGGACGCAAACGTATAGCACCAGACTGTCACCGGCATCTCTTTGCCGATTCCGGTCATCTCGTCCACACGGAGCTTTCCGGTCTTATATATGATTGCACCCGCGCTCAGGAACAGGCAGGATTTGATACACGCATGGAACACCACATGCAGCAGAGAGCCCGTCATAGCTTCCGGATTCAGCAAGGCCAGCCCAAACAAAATATAAGAAATCTGGCTGACTGTGGAATAGGCCAGCCTTTTCTTCATCACTTTTTCCCGGTAAGCAAGCATAGAGCCCATAAAGACCGTAATCAGGGTCAGGGTCAGCCACGCGGTCTGTACCCAGGTTCCCCGGATGACCTCCGGCCCCACCACATAGAAGATCACCCGGACGATTCCCAGCACCCCCATCTTCACGACCAGACCGGACAGCACCGCGCTTGCCGGGGCCGGCGCAACCGGATGCGCCGTGGGAAGCCATGCATGCATCGGAAACATCCCCGCTTTCACCCCGAACCCGAGTATCATCAGGAATATTACCACAAGAATCAGCGCAGAATGACCGCCTGCCGCTTCCAGGCCTCTGCCTCCGGCAACAAAATCCAGTGTACCGGCATAACGGTTCAGAAAATAGATTCCGAACAATGCCATATAAGCTCCGCACAATGAATAGAACAGATACTTTAATCCGGCCATGATCGCTTCTCTTGATTTGTTATGCATGATCAGCGGAAGCGTGGTCAGTGTCATCATTTCATAGAACATATAGTAGGTCACCAGATTTCCGGAAAAACAAAGCGCCATCAGTACACCATACACCAGCACATAGAATCCGAAATATCTCTTTTCTTCCTTTTCATGCTTCATATACTCACAGGAAAAGATTCCTGCCATCAGCCACACGACCGTGATGACCGCGGCAAATACCCTCCCCAGCCGGTCCACATGAAAATATACTTCCAGACTGCCCCCGAACCGAAGCAGATGCAGCTCCGCCTCCTCTCCCACGATCACGGCAGCGGCCCAGAGCATGGACGCGATCAGCGAAAGAAGCGATATACTCAGAAGCTGCTTCCGGCTTTTAACCCCCGGGAGGAACAGGATCAAGAGTCCGCTTACAATCGGGAAAAATACTGCCAGACAGATAATTACGTTCATGTATGCGTCTCCTTTCTATACAAAATGAATCAGTCCGTTCTCAATGATGCCAATGATCGGCTCCGACATCATTCCCAGCACCAGATTGATAAGAATAAACCATATGATCGCAAACGTATACAGCTTCTGCTGCCCCGCCGTCATACTGAAGTACTCTTTTTTCATTTCCACTTCCCTTTTCTCCGGCACGTAAATACGCACCACTGTTTTCAGGAAATAAATGGCATTCAGTATGGTACTGACAGCCAGAACGATCAGGGTCGGCATCATTTTATGGGTGGGATGCATGACCGCCGCTTCCGCAAAAAGCAGTTTGCTGACGAACCCGGAAAACAGCGGAATCCCGACCATAGACATGGCTCCCACGGAAAATCCCACGCCGGCTACCTTGTTGCGGTATGCACTGCCCGTCAGGTCAAAAAAGTTCCTGCTTCCCCCCGATACGTCTGTCAGCCCGATTGCTGAGACAAACAGCAGCGATTTCGTCGCCGCATGGGCAAGAATATGGAAAATGCTTGCCACCATTCCCTCTGTCGTCCCCAGGCCGAATCCCATATAAATATACCCGATCTGCGCGACAGAAGAAAATGCGATCATCCGCCGGATATCTTTCTCCCAGATCGCGCTGATGGAGCCGAATATCATGCCGCACAATCCAAATAGAAACAATACATTCGGTATTTTGCTCGCGCAGATAATTTCAAATCCAACGACACGGTAAAAAATCTTGATCAGCAGAAAAATATATCCCTTGGACACCAGGCTGGACAGCATTGCCGCCGAGGATACCGTAGAATAGCCATAGGCATCCGGAAGCCAGGCATGAAACGGAAACAAGGCGCTTTTGATGGCAAGTCCCACCGTCACAAGCCCGATCGTAATAGTAAGCGGAATCTGATACGTCCCTGCCGCCATGATAGCCGCCACACTCTCCTTAATATTTGACATCAGAAGATGCCCCGTCAGATCATACAGCATGCAGATTCCCATCAGCAGCAGGCCGGAACCCAGAAGGCTCATGATCATATAGCGGACCGCCGCCTCGATCGTCCTTCCGTTCTGGCGGATCATGATCAGTCCGCAGGCAGCGATCGTATTGATCTCCACAAACACATACGCCGTAAAAAGGTCATTTGTGTAGACCAAAGCCAACAGGGAACTCAGCAGAAGGTCTGTCAGGATATAATAAATATTATGCTTTGTCAGTTCCACTTCATCGAATAATTTTTTTCGTCCGCCCATCAGGGACAGCAGCATAATGATGCAGAAAAACAGGGCCATCCCTGCTTCCAGTGCTCCGGCACGGATCTCATTTCCCCAGGGTGCGGGAAAATGTCCCATCATAAAGGTATAGCTGCCGCCCGTCTGCAGCAGCCATGCGAGAAGCCACGCGGAGGCGGCTCCTATGAGCAAAATGACCGCCGCATTCAGCCTTCTCGCCGCTTTTCCCGGAAGAACCGACGACACGATTCCTGAAAACATGGATAACATGATGGAGAAGAACGGTACATTTTGAACAAATGCCATTTACATTCCCTCCTTTTTCAGCCTCGAAGAGATTTCATCCAGGTCCAGCGTGTGATACCGCTTATACAGCCTCACTGTCAGAGACAGCATCAATGCCGTGACCGATACGGAAACCACGATACCGGTCAGTACCAGACCGCTTGGAATCGGATTGATGTAGGCTTCCACCTCCTGCACTCCGTCTGCGACGATCGGAGCGGTTCTTCCTTCAATATACCCCTTGATCGCCAGAAACAGGTATACCGCCGTATCCATAATATTCAGACCGATAATTTTTTTGATCAGATTCTTCTGAAGCAGCAGATTCGCAAACCCGATACCAAAAAGAATCATGGCAACGACTTCCCCTGTATTGGGGATCAGATTGGAACCAAACATTCTTTAGAATCCTCCTTTTCGAAACAGCGCAAAAAACGCATACATCGTACATGCAACCACCAGTCCGACACAGATATTCAAGGGCAATATCAGGCCGCTGCTGATAATCGCCCCCGGGGTTCCCAGCGAAATCCCGCTCTCCAGGTGATGAGCCCCGGTATAGAAGGAATAGCTTTTTGCCAGGCAATAAAAGAGCAGTGCTCCGAAGCTGACAGCCTTATAAGTCTTCTCCGTAAAAAACCGTTCTGTTTTTTCGAATCCAAACGCATTCAGATACAGGATCAGACCGGCTCCGATGATCGCTCCGCCGGAGAAACCGCCTCCCGGTGAGAGATGACCGTTCAGAATGATATAAATTCCGAAGATCATAATAACCGGAACTAAAATTCTGGCCGCCATCTGCAGAATAGCATCCTTCTTCGGTTCATAAAAGCTGTCGCGGCGTTCCTCGTCTTCCGCGCTTCCCTTCCCCTTCTTTTTATCATTTCGCATCAGGATCAATACCGTACAGGTCGCGATAAACAGCACATTCGATTCCCCAAATGTATCGAACGCGCGGTAATCCAGAATCATGCCCGTCACAATATTGACGGCTCCCGTATCCTGCATTCCGTCTTCGATATACTTTGCCGCCACCTCATTGCTCGCGGGATTGCTGGCAGAGCCGATCGGCGGAAGATACGACACTTCCACGATCAATATCAGAATCAGCGCGATGCAGCAGAGTACCGCCGCCATCTTATAAAATCGCTGAAAAAAACGATATACCCGGTTATGCTCCGTATCATAGGTCCGTGTCCTCACCTCATCCAGATCATGCTCATACCGTTCCATCTGGTTTTTATCCGGTTTGTACTCGCCGCGGGGAATCACTTCCATATTGTCCAGATACAGATCCTTTTCACCGCTGAGCCAGTGCTTCATACGGACAATCCGCTGGCGTTTATATTCTTCTTCTGATATTTTTCTACTCATCGGTTTCCTCATCCTCCTCTCCAAGAGCATGAATCTTCTTTAGTGTCACAAAGAACAGCACGCTGGTCACCCCTGCTCCGACCGCCGCCTCCGTAATGGCAAGATCCGGAGATTCCAGAAGAATCCAGATAATGGACATCACCAGGCTGTATGACATAAAGATCAAGATCGAATTCAAAAGATTCCTGGAAAAACTGACGGAAACAGCGCAGACCACCAAAAATGCCATCAGCATATATTCGAACACAGCCATCACTTTTCCTCCTCCGTTTTATCCGCATAGATGATTTCTTTCCGCTCTGCTTTATCCGCATAGATAATTTCTTTCTGCTCTGCTTTATCCGCATAGATAATTTCTTTCTGCTCTGCTTTATCCGCATAGATAATTTCTTTCCGCTCTGTTTTATCTGCGTAGATAATCTCTTTCTGCTCCGCCTCCCACAGATGCTCCGTGATTCCTTCTTCCATTTCACAGTATCGCTCCGGATGCGGATTGGTCGTTGCTTCCAGACGGGCGATCAGATGGGAAGATACCGGAGAAGCGTTCCACAAAAAAACGATGATCAAAGCCATTTTCAAGGATGCAAAATTCCACCCCGACAGGATGATCAGACCTACCAGCGAAATACCGATGCCGAGCGTATCCCCCATCGCAGCCGCATGCATCCGATTCAGGACATAATCAAACTTAAAGACACCGAATACCTGCACGGCAAAGACGCCAAGCCCCGCCAGCAGAAACACAACACCAGCCGCAAACTGCAGCCATTCAATAAGAATCATGGCCTGTCACCCCTCTCTTTTGTTCTCATTTTTTTGTTCCTTTTTCTGTTTTTTTCTGTTGTTAATTTTTCCATCGTTATTTTTTCTGTCGCTGTTTTTTCTGTAGCTGTTTTTTCTGTAGGTGT
>VSNK01000215.1 GCA_009774255.1 Faecalicatena sp. | reverse complement strand
TGTCCCGAATCAGATGATTGATTTCTTTGCATTTCTTCGCAAATTTCTTCCTGCTGGTTTTCCTCTTCACCCGGAATTTACCGTTCCTGCCATGGGAACAGTAATATGTAAAACCCAGGAATGTGAAGGTCTCCGGCTTTCAGATGTTTATAAAATTCTTCCGCCTCTTCCTTATTTTGGAAGCACGCCACGAAATCGTCCGCATAGACTACCAGTCCCCCGTATCCTTTCAGCTTTGGTTCGATTCGTTCCTTGAACCACCACACCAGTACATAATGCATATAGATGTTCGCTATCACGGGTGAACAGACAGAACCCTGTTCAGAACCCTCTTCTGTTTCCCTGTATTGGTAGTCCTCCATGATTCCTGCTTTCAACATCCGTCTTACCAGCCTTATGATATTGGGGTCTTTGATTCGTGATTCTATAAATCTGACTGCCCATTCATGGTCTATATGGTTAAAGAAGCTCTTGATGTCCGCGTCTAATACGTAGTTCGTCGGCCGCATTTCCAACATCACGTTCAGTTTCCGGATTGCCTGATGGCAGCCCCTCTTGGGACGGAATCCCATCATCTCGTCATAGAAGTGGGGTTCAAATACTGCTTCGAGTATCCGTCTTAATGCTTCCTGTACCAACTTATCTTCGTAACAATAGATACTTTCTGTGACAATCTTTCAGCATTTCTTTGTTGATCAAATGTCCGATGGATGTAAATACCATGTCCGGGTTTTCGCTTGACAGCTGTGATATTCTCGCCAATTTCGTTTCCATTGTTCCTCCTATCTCTGGGTATAGACAATGTTTCCTCTTTGATATAGTTTTGCATAGCAGAGGTGCGAGGCACACCTCTCTCTCCGCTTTCCTCCGGTGGCATTACCCACCTTCCACGGTACGATCGGGCTATCCGACTACCTGTATCCCGTTTGCTGCACTTCTTTCGTTGATTCGCATACCGTCCCTTACACCTGAGGGCGGAGGACTCAGGTTCTCCCTCAGTTGACGCAATGTCATTGTATAGCATGGCTGGCGTTCCAACACCGCAGTGCTGTGTAAAATCTCACCATAACGATAAATACACATGTTGCCTTCCGCATAGTAAACAACGTCGGCACACTGGATTCCCGTGATTTCGGTGCTAAATTCGCCATGTAGCCCTACTACCTAACTTCCTACGCTTAACCTGATATTGTTACCAATACAGACTCAAGGTTCGCTACTGGTGATGTGGTTAGTATCTTACCAGATGGGATTTCCACCCATTAAACATTGCGCCCTTCTGGGCGCACTTACTGTTCACGGCCTAACCGTGCACTCGCTGCACGGTTAGCCGCCAGAAAAGTGATGGGGCAGATGTCGTTACTATGAGCGGCAGGTTAGGCCGTGAATTGTAACAAACAACATGGAGCCGGCAGGTTCATCCCTGCCGGCTCTTCATTGCTTCGAAGTTTTAGCCTCATTTTACATTATATCAAGGCGCTCTCCTCTTCCGCCTCCCAGAACCCCTCCCCGATAAATCCATCCGGCAATGGTTCCGGTCTTTCAAAGGTGGTTTCCATTTCATAAATCCTCTGGGTCTTCATGCTGATAAAAATCCCATGGATGATTTCCAGAACATGCAGGGCCATCTCTTTTCCCGCCCGGTGAGGCCTTCCATTTCGGATCGCCCACGCCATCTCCGCCGCTCCAAGCCCTCTGGATTCCTTTTGGAACCCATGGGTAAACGGAAAAGCGGTTGGCTCATTTTGTGCTTTCTCCAAAGTCACCCGGCCTCCGAATGTATTGGGATCCCCCAGACGCAGAATGCCTTTCTCCCCGTAAAATTCCAAATGAAAGGACTCATTTAAAATTGTCCCGGAGTTAAAATGGACTGTGACCAGCGTCTGGTCTTCAAATTCCAGAATTGCCGCGGCTACATTTTCTTCCTCCACCGCAAGTTCCTGTCCATATAGCGGTGACCCTGCCCTGAGTACCCGGTGGGCTTCCTCTGTCTTCTTCCCAAACGCAGATACTCTTTTTACATTTCCAAGGATGCTGCATGCCGCGGTAAAATAGTACCCGCCCATATCGTACAGGACGGAACCCCCTCTTTGATACAGATGGGGTAAATTCTCCCCAAACACCCTGTAATCTCTGGTCAGAGAAATGACTCCGCTTAAAATCCTCCCGGCCAGCCCATGATCCGCCACATATCTGGCCGTCTGGATGCCGCCTCCCAGAAATGTATCCGGCGCACAGCCAAACCGAACCCCGTATTGGTCCGCCAACATGCAAAGCCGTTTCCCATCCTGATAATCCACTGCCATCATCTTTTCGGAATACACGTGTTTCCCATGCTCCATCGCTTGTTTTGAAAGCGGATAATGAACCGACGGCCCTGTCAGATTGAGAATCATTTCTATGGAAGGTTCCTTCAGGATTTCCTGCCAGCTCATCGCCCTGACCTGATAACGTTCTGCGGTTTTTTTCATTCTTTCCTCCGACAAATCCGAGCACGCAACTACTTCTATGGATGTAAAATTTTGCTGTATCGATTTCAGATAGACGCCGCTGATGGCGCCGCACCCTACAATCGCGGCCAAGACCCTTTTCATGGCATCACCTGCTTTGCAAAGCAAAGCCCTTTGTGCTCTTCCTCTTCCGGAAAATATTCCAGTCCTACATAGCCCTCATACCCGGTTTCTTTTATGGCTGAAAGAATCGTTTTGTAATCAATTTCCGAACGGAATAATTCGTGGCGTCCCGGATTTCCGGCCGCGTGAAAATGGCCGATATAGGGAATATATTCCTGAATCCTGCGAATCAAATCCCCTTCTGTAATCTGCTGGTGATAAATATCAAACAGCATTTTTACATAGGGACTGCCCGTCTCCCGGATGATTTCTGCCGCTTCGTCGGAACGGTACAGATAATAGCCTGCATGGTCTACCCGGATATTCAGCGGTTCTACCAACAGCGTCATTCCATGTTCCTTCAGATACGGGACACACGCTTTTAAGCCGTCTATCAGATTCCTGCGCTGTTTGTCTCTTTCGCAGGGAAGTTCTGCACCGGTTTGGGAAATAATCCTGGTACAGCCGAGCCGCTTTGCCGTCTCTATCGTTTTTTTCAGAGACTCCAGATATTCTTCCCGCTTTTTGTCATCAACCAAACTGATAAATCCGGTGCAAAACGCCGCGATTTCGATCCCTTCTTTCCGATAGGCTTCCAACAGGGAAATATCCTTTTCTTCCCATGTCCAAAATTCCACTGCATCCAAACCCGCAGCTTTCACTCCTGTAACGGCTTCGTCTATCGGCTTTCCCATATATACCGCATCAATGCATACGGATAATTTCATTTTGACTCTCCTCTCATTTTGTAACTAGTTTTATCATAAATTATCTGGTGCCGCCATATGTAATCACTGCCTGAATTATCTTTCCCGGCTCCTCGTCTATCATCTGATACGCCTTTTGTATCTCGTCATATTCAAATTCCGTAAATAGATTATCTGTTTTCAGTTTTTCCAATATGTGAATGCAGGTATCCACCCTTCTCCGGTAATCCCACAGATTTGAGAACGCCGGATCCATAGCGCCTGTCTGGGACTGTTTGATGCCAATCCTGTTGTGATGAAATTCTTCCGACAAATCTACCGAAGACAGCGCCCCCTGATACCATGCCAGCGCGGTAACGCATGTTTCCGGCGCCGCAATCCGGATTGCCTCATTGAGAGCCTTTCCATTACCGGAAGCCTCAATCACTTTGTCCGCGCCCCTCTTCCCTGTCCGCATCCGGATTTCCATCGCCACATCGCAGGATGCCGGGTCAAACACCTCGTCACATCCATTTTCCAATGCGGCATTCCTTCTTTTTTCCAGTACATCCACGCCATAGACTTTCCAGGCGCCGCTCATTTTTGCCATCTGGACTAAAAGCTGGCCGATCACCCCAAGTCCGCTGACGACCACAACCTCTCCAAGATGGATGTGCGTATCCATAATACCGTTATATGCGGTAATCAGATTGGTAAAAAGGATTCCCTTCTCAGCCGGAATCGTATCTGGAAGGAGTACTGCATCCCTTGCACAGATTACATTTTCCTCCTGATGCGGGGCGCTGCAGGCAACGATATCCCCTTTTTTTATTCCCGTTACCCTGCACCCTGTCTCTATGACCTCGCCTACCGACGCATACCCCATATACCATACCCCGGGGGCACAGCTTTTTACAGGATACTCCCACACTTCATTGTCCGCCGCAGGCACAAACAGCCTTGTTTCCGGATCTTGCTTTTTTCTGAAAAACGGAGCCAGGCCGCGGTAAACATTCATCTCTGTGCCATGGCTGACGCCGGAGTATAATGATTTTAAGCGAATCTCCTCTTCCCCCATTGCCAGAGCCGGAACCTCCGTTATTTTTAATTGTTTTGGCCCTTCATACATCATTGCTTTCATGAATTATACCTTCTCTTCCATTCTATTTTAGTAGCCGATCTTTTCCAGCTTATCCAGACACTCCTCTATTGCTTTGTCAATATCCTCTCCATTCACCACTTTTGCACACATATTCGGGATCGGTCCATCCGGCCATGCGTCCAGCTGGCTCCAGGTCGTAAGCGGCATATCCCCGGACTGAGAATTAGACGCGGTTTTGGAAAATGCGCCAAGCCACTCATCTTCTGTGAAATACGGATCCTTCATTACATTCACGTTAGAATTTAAGAGAGATAATTGCTGGCTGAGATAGAGCTGAATCTCTTCACTACAGAAATACTTCACCCATTCTTTGGCCGCATCTGGATTTTTTGTAGTCTTCATAATCGCGATGGGTGCGGAAAATGCAATTGCATTTTTTTCTTTTCCTGTCGCCGTAGGCAACGGCGCGGAGGCAAACTTCCCTTCCATCTGCGGCGCGGAGCTTAAGATGGAATTCTTATTTTCCCCGGTCGCCCCAAATACCATGGAAACATTGCCGCTCATAAATTCCGTTAGTGCATCATAGGACGCATCCACACTGCTGGAACAGATATTATATTCATTAATGCAGTCCGATAAAAATTGCAGCGCCTTTTTTCCTTCTTCGGTGTCGAAGGTAAATTCCGTAAAATCTTCGTTCATCATCGTGCCGCCGCTCTGTGCCAGCATGGAAAACCAGGTTTGGTCATAACGCCCCATGTCAGAATACCACGCCAGCCCCGCATGGGTTATTTTTCCATTAGCGTCCGTTTCGGTCAGCTTCTGGGCACATTCCACCAGCTCGTCCCATGTCTCCGGCGCTTTGGCAATGCCTGCATTTTTAAAATCCTCGGTATTATATAAAAGTACCCTCGTATCAAATCTCCACGGAACCCCGTACCAGTCCCCGTCCACGCAGGCTTCATCTTTTCCCGCTGAAAGCCAGGTGTCCTCTCCGCCCATTTCCTCTACCACGTCGTTGATTTCAAGCAGCCCTGCTTCTTCTGTACTCATCTCCACAAAAGAATTTGTGAAAAAAATATCCGCCACATCCGGAGCTTCCCCGCCTGTACAGGCAAGCGTCAGCTTCTGGTTCGCACTGTTCCAGTCATTGATGGCGTAATTCACCGTGATGCCTGTACTTTCCTTAAAATCTTCCGTAATCTTGTCCAGCGCTTTCCTCTGGATTGCCGGATCCGTCCCATAAGGCTGCATCCAAAATGTCAGTTCTACACCATCATAGGCTGCGGCTTCTTCCCCGTCTCCTTCATTTTCTGCAGATACAGCGTTCTTTCCTGCATCATCCTCTTTTTCCTGAGTCCCGGAACAGGCCGCTGTCATCCCCGTAACCATTGCCAATGTCAATCCCAGCGCCACTAGTTTCTTTCGTTTCATACATTGTTCCTCCTTCATTTGAATTTTTATCATTTATCCCAAAACATTCGGTTCATCCCCAAATGTTCTGATACCGCACTTCATTTTCTATCAACCCTTCACTGCTCCTGCGGAAAGGCCGCTGATCAAATGTTTTTGCAGGAATCCAAAAATAATGACTGCGGGCAGTGTAATAAAAATCCCTGCCGTCATGGTCAGCGCCATTTTCGTATTTGCCCCATATTGCCCGATAAAGTCGTAAATTCCTACAGAAACCGGCTTCATTTTATCACCTGACAGCAAAATACTGGCCCACATATACTCATTCCACGCCAGAATAAAGGCAAAAATAGCAGTAGAAATAATTCCCGGTACGGAGATTGGAAGGCAGATATCGAAAAAAGTCCGAATCTGGGAACATCCGTCCACACGCGCGCTTTCTTCAATTTCCCTTGGTATGGCGGCATCAAAATATCCTTTAATCATCAAAGTACAAAATGGAACCGCCCATGCCACATAGGCAATCACAATCCCTGTATAGGTATTGGAAAATCCCAGGTTATATACAATAAAATATAAACTTACCATAGTCACAATGCCCGGAATCAGCTGCGTGCATAACATCAATACCAGCGAAAATTTCTGCGCCCGCCTCTGGATAAACCGGCTGATGCTGTATCCGCACAGGGTAGCCAGCACCACACTGAGCGCCGTCACCGTCACCGACACTATCAGCGAGTTTTTCATATATGTGCCTAGCGGAATGGACTCCCATACTTTAAAAAAATTAGAAAACTCCAGCCGCGAAGGAAGCAGGGTGGATGGGGAAACCATCACCTCCTCTGTGGGCTTGACTGCCGTAACGATCATCCAATAATACGGGAGCAGTACGAACACGCTGATGATTCCCAATACAAGATAATGTCCCGCAATTCCAAATATTTTTTTCTTCACGCATATCCCCCCATCCTACGTAATCTCTCTGATCGATGACTTCATGTAAAATATGGCCGGAACCAGCGCAATCATCATCATAATCACACTGACAGATGCCGCATAGCCATAATTAAAATTGGTAAATGCCTGCTGGTAAACTTCCACCGCCAAAAGCTTGGTCAGCCCCAAAGGCCCTCCCTGCGTTACCATATAGCTGATATTAAAATTATTAAACTGCCAGATAAGCTCCAGCAATACGGAAACCGAAATCACCGGTCGGATGCATGGAACCGTAATTTTCCAAAAACTGGTAATCTTTCCAGCCCCGTCCATGGTAGCGGCCTCATATAATTCCTTTGGCACAGTCTGAAGCCCTGCAATAAACATAACCATCAGGAAGGGAAAAATCGACCATACGTTGATGATGGTCAGCATGATCAGCGGCACGGATAAAAATCCGAAGAACACCTCTGTATTGTCCAGAAAACTGACCGGACCCTGAATCCACCCCAGCTTTAAAAGAACCGAGTTTATGGGGCTGAAATTTTGGCTTAACAAAATCCTCCACACAAAGGACGCAACTAATGGCGGGGTAACCCATGGCACCAGGAACAATGCCCGGAAGAATCCCCTTCCCGGTAAAGGCTTGATCAGCTTGACCGCAATGTACATTGCCAGGGCGACCCCCAGCGCCAGAGACGCCAGTGCAAAAAACAGTGTATTGAATATAGTCTGCCATATGACAGCATTGCTAAGGGCTTCTGCATAATTGGCCAGTCCTACGAAAGGCTCTTCCTTATTCAAAAGCTGCTTATCGAAAAACGACATGCCGATCGTTTTTAAAGTAGGATAAACAGATACCAGCAGTACCGAAGCCGCCGCCGGAACCAGCATCAAAAACGGCGTATGTTTATCCAGCCTGCCCATATCAAACGTCCCTTTTTTCTTTTCCCTCATGGATACCTCCTGTCTCATTCATCCTTGATGTTTTTGATCGAACTGCGTTCTACAAATACCGGCCCTATCTTCATCGTGCGGTTTCCCGTACACTGTTCCTTCCCCTCTGCCTTTTTGATTAAAGTCTCGACTGCGGCGGCCGCAATCTCTTCCACAGGAAGCTGCATAGTAGACAATGGCGGCGAAAGAAATTTTGCAATGGTATCATCATACCCGACTACTGAAATCTGATCCGGTATCCGGATTCCCATTTCCAAAAATGCCCGATAAACACCTGCAGCCAAAATATCGGATGCAGCAAAGACGGCTGTTGGGTACTCTTCTTTCTTCATCTCTTTAAAAATCTCCAATGTTTTTAAATAGCCGTTCTCTACGGTATATTCTTCTACGAAATGCGAATGCGATTCATAATATTCCGGATGGATGTTCATCATTGCCTGTACATACCCTCGGAAACGTTCCCTTTCTACCGGAGCGTTCTGCACCACTCCCAGATATGCAATATTTTTATGCCCATTATCATGCAGCCTCTTCACGGCCACATAACTTCCCTCTTCATTATCAATCAGGATTTTTTCAATCTCGTACACATCCGCAGGCCTTTCTATCATGACCACAGGTACAGAAATACTGTTTGCCTTGCGGCCAACTTCCTGTATAATATTTTTTTCGCCGCCCGCATTGACAATGATCCCGTCTACACCATAGGACAACAAATCATTCATCATTTCATTGAGCATTTGGATTTTATTTCCTTCTTCTAATGCATAGGAAATAGTTTTATATCCTCTCTCATAACTTTTACGTTCAATGGTTGCCGCTATTTTCACAAAGAGAATGTTCTCATCCGTAGATAAATGAATATGGCCTATCAATTTCGACTGCCCGCCTCTTAAAAATTTTGCCTGCTGGTTCGGGATATAATTCAGCTTCTCCATCACTGCATATACTTTTTGTCGTTTTTCTTCTGACACATATCCGCTTTCATTGACACATCTGGTAACGCAGGAAATAGACACCCCCGCTTCCTTTGCAATCATTTTCAGTGTGACTTTTTTCACATGATTACTGAAATTATTTTCATCTTTTTCCAGACTCAATTTTCATTACCACCTCGTATTCTGATAATTTATCGCTGTTTTTTTAATTTGTATTATTATATTAGCATGACATTTTTATTTTCGCAACCCGTTTTTGTGCATATTGCATAATTTTGTACACATTCCACTATGATAACGTTGTCACATTTTCACAAAACTCATAGATTATATACATAATATCTAAATCGAAAAATATAAGTACAACATATCCGATTGGAAGGTATTTTATACAATGGTTTTATACTCACTGGCAGTATGATTCTGGGAATCATGATTACTTCTTTCATTTTCCAAAGAATTGCCGCACACTCGCGCCGAAGCGCGGCTGTGGCAGCAACCATTTTCCTTTTGCGCGTACAGCGCTCTCCCCGGAGGGTTTTTGTTCTATAGGAAAATTCGGAGAAGTTTCCTATAGAACAAAAAAACCGGAGCATCCCTGCCCCGGTATAAAGCCTTTATTCAATATTCAATTATCTGCAAAAACCCATTGTATAAGAGTATTTTTTTTGATATAATTCAGGTCTTACAGCTATGTTTGTTTCCTCACCCGAAGCAGCGGCTTAGACAGCCATGCCTGCATGGATATTTATACTGCGCGCCAGATAAATCTGCCGCACAGTATAATGTGATGCGCACAGCCGCATGCGGGTTACTATTCACGGTGCCTTGCACCCCGCTGCAAGGCATCCGGCCAGTAAAATAGCGGTTTCAGGCATCCAGCCCCT
>VSNK01000214.1 GCA_009774255.1 Faecalicatena sp. | reverse complement strand
ATGAAAAAATGGCTGCTTCCAAAGATGGCACGATTTATCTGAATGACACAGATATGAAAACAATCATCGAAGCTGCCTAGTACATCGAATAATAAGTAACCAGCCCAATGACTTGCCTGATTTTCCATCTGCTGTGTTGTCGTCAATCGACGTAGCCACCGCTACGCCTCATTCCTCCGCCTTGCATATGAAAAATCATTCTGCGTCATTTGGCTAGAAACTTATTTTTCGATGTACTAGGAAGAGGATGCAGGCAAAACCACAGTAAAAGATCAGCCGCAGGTTGGTGCGAATTTGGATTTGAAGATATAAGAGGAGGCGAGGATATGAATATCAGCAGTAACAATATGAAATGGCTTTCTGGATATTCCCTGGTGAACAGGCTGTTTCCGCAGAAGAATGGGAATAAGGCAGGTATTTCCAATCAGACGGGTGTGAATATCAGTGGCGGAGTGAAGTATAAGCACAGCAATTTATATTATGACGAAAATGGTGTGCCGTGGCATTCAAAAGAAGAAGCCGACAGATGCATCAAAGGAACAAATGGAAGCTGGAAAAAAATTGTATCCGTATCAGATGAAGTAAAAGCAGAACTGGCAGAGGTGGTGAAACAGGATTTTATCACTACAAACGGTTGGGGCAAGCCAGATGGAAGTAAACAGCCCGATGTAATCAATAAATATTTAAGCACAATCCCCTCGACACAACGTAATTCTGCTGCATGGACTTTACAGCGTATGGCAGGGGATTATGCCACAAGGATGGAGAAGCTGGTGAGGGAAAACAATCCGGGCTGGAAACCGGGGGACGCCTTTGACACGAGCATTTTAGACCAGCTTGACGGGACGCTCGGCGGGGTGGACTTCAGGGCATAAAATTGGAAATGGAGGATTTATGCGGAGTAGGGCTCTCCCAATCTGGCTATCGTTCAGGCAGTTTTTCTCCCCGATGCTTACCAGATCCAGGCCGTTATAAAACGGCGGGGGAACCCTTGTTGTGTTAAAGTAAAGCCTGCAGAAAATGTTCCATCTGTAAATCCAGAACAGATGGGACACCTTACTTCTAATTTTCTGACTTTCTGTCAATTTCGATTATTTGTTGATCATAAATTCAGGGCGGTACGCTCCGGCCGCAATCATTCCGGCCAGAGCTGCCCCATAAGCAGCTTCTTCCGTTTGCTCTGCCAGTGTAAGACGCATGGAAAACCGTCTGGCCATGATATCCTGTAAATGCCGATTCCTGCGAAGCCCGTTTCCTGAAGCGATCATTATCTTTTTTTCATCGGCAATCCCTGTTTCCATCTTCAGGTACATTTGATACAGTTCATCGGCCATTCCCTCCAGGACGCCCCTTGTGAGGGCTCCAGGCGTAAAGTTATCCGTTCCGATATTGCCAATGCTTCCCCTCAGCCCCGGACATTCTCTCGTTCCGGAAAAACGGGTATCTACTTTTAGTTTTTTCTGCTCTTCCTCTTTCGACTCCAGCAGAAGCTCCATCATGTGGTAGGGATCAACATCCTCTACACCCATTGCCTTTCCGGACTGTTTAAAAAAATCTGCCAGAAGTGCATAGGCTCTGCCGCCGCAAAGAGAGGAGCCACAGAGAATGTAGCTGTCTTTGATAAACGGTCTCGGTTCCACCCCTTCTGCTGCAAAGTAATTCTCCGAATAGACGGATACCTGTCCACCGGTTCCCATGTTCACCAGGATGGAGTCCTGTACATCCCTCACAGAACCAAGAAAGCTCGCCTGATTGTCACCTGTTGCGGTACAGACAGGAATCCCCCGGTAATTCCCCAGAATTGGAAATTCATTCGTCACTTCCGGAAGAATCCCGCAATCCAGATGCAGTTTATCAAATACATCTTTTTGAAAGCAATGTTTCCTGACATCATAGATTCCAAGCCCCGCGGCATTTCCAGCGTGAAGCAGCGGACGTTTTCTTCCTGTCAGCACCATCCCCAGATAATCCGCGATCGTACACAAGCTGATCGCCGTCTCTGGAACCAGCCCTGTCATACTGTTGTAGATGTGAGTTGCCATTCCATATCCGGTGTATAGCTTGATGCCATATGTTTCTTCCAGTATCCTGCAGACGCTTGTGCTGTCCCTGCATGGCTGGTTTCCTCTTCCGTCCTGCCATGTATACAACGGGCTGACATGCCTGCCTTCATGATCCGTATAGATGATTCCATGCATCTGCCCCGTCAACCCAATCACGCCGACATCCTGATATTCTTTCAGGATATCCTCCAAAAGACTTGTGGATTTTTTCAGGATGATCGCAGGATCTTGCAGTTTTTCCCAGATTGTTCCGGTTTTTATAAAGCTGCCGTTGCTGATTGTAAAAGATTTCTCCACGCTTCTCGAATCCTCCGCTACAATGACTGCGCTGATCGTTGTTGTTCCAATGTCAATACCTACCGCTTTCATGATATACCTCCTCAATAGCCAGTATCCATAGATCCTTTCTGATTTATGCCTGTTCTTCTTCAAACGCTGCATTCCACTCTTCCTGCCTTTCAAGTTTTGGAATGGCAAGTCGAAATTGACTTTATTATACTACCATGCCGTCTATATTAGAAGCCCAGAAAATGTGTTAAATCTGTGCAAACAATGGTACACAAAAGTAAAAAATTTCTCTTGGCGTATCTGGTTGATTTATAACGTCATTTTCCAGTGAATTTTTAACCGGATAAATGACAACTATTTGCACGGATACGGTACATTTTCTGGACTTCTGATACAGACAATTCTATGGTACGATAGAATTAATTCCAGTAAACTGTTCTGCAGTTTAGAATACAGGGAGGATACATATAATGAAAAGAAAGAGCTGAAGAGCTATCAAAAAATATGCCGTACAATTTCTGGACTTCTAATAGAGGAAGTTTGATGGTAAGATAGAGTCAGTTCAGATGAACGAAGTCGATCGGCAATCAGGAAGTCAGGAAATATTGGGAAGGAAATTTAGCATGAGCCTTTTAAAAAAGGGAAATGTACAGATCTGTGAAACTGCCCCAAATTGGCAAGATGCAATAAGAATATCTGTATTGCCATTGGAGCAGCTTTTGCGGAGTTACTGTAAATGTCCTGGCCGTTTGTGGCTGCAAAAGACTTTCGATTTATATAAAGGAGATATATGGAAGATGCTGAGATTATCAGGAAAAGCTGTTTACAAAGGTGTTGTACTTGGAAAGGTTGTTGTTGTAAAAAAGAATGAGCAGCCGGTGAAAAGGATAAAGATCACGGATATAGATGCACAGATATCCCGTCTTGAGAAGGCTGGGGAAGAAGCGCAGAAACAGCTCCGGAAACTTTATAATAAAGCTGTAAAAGAAGTGGGGGAAACCAGTGCAGCTATTTTTGAAGTACATCAGATGATGCTGGAGGATGAGGATTATATGGACGCAATCCATAGTATGATCCGCACGGAGATGGTGAATGCGGAGTATGCGGTGGCAGTTACGGGGGACAATTTTTCAGAAATGTTTGCCAGCATGGATGATGATTATATGAGGGCAAGAGCCGCTGATGTAAAGGATATTTCCAACCGACTGGTGCAGAATCTTATGGGGCAGGGAGAGGTAGATTTGTCTGCAATGGAGCCTTCTATTATTGTAGCTGAGGATTTAAGTCCAAGTGAAACGGTGCAGATGGATAAGGAAAAAATTCTTGCATTTGTGACGGTTCACGGTTCTACCAATTCCCATACGGCGATTTTGGCCAGAATGATGAATATTCCGGCGCTGATTGGAGTTCCGATGGATTTAGATGAAATCCATACGGGAATGAATGCTGTGGTAGACGGGTTTTGCGGTGAGGTGATATTTGAGCCGTCTGAGGAAATATGTGTTCAGGCAGAAGAGAAAATGCGTGATGAGGAGGAAAAGCTGCTGCTATTGCAGACATTGAGGGGAAAAGAGAATGTAACATTAGACGGACATAAAATCAATATTTACGCAAATATTGGCAGTGTTGGGGATATCGGGTATGTGCTGGAAAATGATGCGGGAGGAATAGGGCTGTTCCGAAGTGAGTTTTTGTATCTGGGCCGTGAGGATTTTCCTGCGGAGGAAGAGCAGTTTGCGGCATATAAGCAGGTGGTACAGACGATGGCCGGAAAAAAGGTCATTATCCGGACACTGGATATTGGAGCGGATAAGCAGGTAGATTATTTTAATCTGGGGAAAGAGGATAATCCGGCTATGGGATACCGTGCGATCCGTATTTGCCTGAAACAGCCGGATATCTTTCGGACGCAGCTTCGGGCTTTGCTTCGGGCTTCTGTGTTCGGCAATCTGTCTATCATGTATCCGATGATCACTTCGGTTGAGGAAGTGAGGAAGATTTATGCTGTTGTAGAGGATGTGAAGGCGGAGCTTGACAGGGCACAGGTTCCATACAGAATGCCGGAGCAGGGGATTATGATTGAAACTCCGGCGGCAGTTATGATCAGTGATGAACTGGCGGAGCTTGTGGATTTTTTCAGCATTGGAACAAACGATCTGACCCAGTATACGCTGGCAGTTGACCGGCAGAATGAAAGGCTGGATGATTTTTATAATCCGCACCATAAGGCGATTTTAAAGATGATACGGATGGTAGTGGATCATGCACATAAAGCAGGTAAATGGGTGGGAATCTGTGGGGAACTTGGCGCGGATCTGGAACTGACGGAAGAGTTTGTGCGCATGGGGGTGGACGAACTTTCTGTGGCTCCGTCTATGGTTTTAAAGTTGAGGAAAGCGGTCAGGGAAATATCGTTTTCCGACTAAAATTGGTTAAGTATGTATATAAAATCGAACGCACGCTATTGATACAAACATAATAGCGTGCTGTACTTTGTCATCGAAGGGAGGGAACGATATGGCAAAATTTGCATCCTGTGGAAAATTGATCAAACAGATCGGTGATGAGCTGCAAAAAATGGCAGACAATAAGATGCGTTCACAGAATATGACAATGGCGCAGACAGTGGCCTTGCTGGCATTATATCACACGTCGGAAAAGCAGCTGACGATGAAACAGTTGGAAAAAGAGCTTCATGTGGCCCAGAGCGGCGATGGCGGTGTGATAAGCACGGTAAGGAGGAAGGAAGCCAGGATTTGGATAAGGATAATAAGCGGAAAAGTGAATCTTCTGCATTGAGAAGGCTGATGAAAAGCATAAGTGACAGTTACTCGTCCATATCGAACCAATTCCTTCTGCCGTTAGGGCTGACTTTGAGCCAGTGTGAGGTACTGGATTATTTATATCGGTTTCCACCAGAGGGCGTGGAAACCGACAGGCTGAGAGAGTATTTGCGGAAGTGATTGACACGGAGGTAAATTCTTTGTATAATAGTTATTGACTTAAAGTCAATAACTATTGAAAGGGGCGGGGGAAAATTGGCAAGGCCAGTGAAATAGTGGTCGCTGGC
Source organism: Faecalicatena sp. (assembly GCA_009774255.1). GTDB lineage: Bacteria > Bacillota > Clostridia > Lachnospirales > Lachnospiraceae > Schaedlerella. The sequence continues at coordinate 4,129 of VSNK01000214.1, read as the reverse complement.
AACTAGTACAGCTTTGCATTAATCTTGAAGTAATAGCGCTCGATATTCGTGTCAGCTGTGCGTCTCTTAACCGACGGCGTAGCGGGCTACGTCTAGGTTAAGAGACGTGCAGATGGCGCGGACAGCGAGTGATTATTACTCAAGAATTAATGCAAAGCTGTACTAGCCCCTCGCCGTCAGGCGACTTTTCAATGGGCTGGTTGCGTTACAGTCCGCGGCCGGTTAGGCCGTGAACTGTAACGATACTGGGAGGCTACAGGGAAGAAAGGAAGGAGTAGCGGATGGAGCACAAACTGTTTACGAAAAATTTTACGCTCCTTGTACTGGGGCAGGCAAGTTCTTTGCTTGGTAATTATATCCTGCGTCTTGCGCTGTCCATGTATGTGTTGGAGGTGACGGGGTCGGCGGCTGTGTTTGCGGGCATTTTATCTATAGCGACGGTTCCGACAATCCTTTTGTCCCCCATTGGAGGAATCCTGGCTGACAGGGCGGACCGGAGGAATATCATGGTGGCGCTGGACACGCTGACGGGAATGCTTGTCTTATGCGCGGCGGTCTTTTTGTCCGGGGACAATGCGGTTGTAGTGATCAGTGTGCTGCTGGTGATACTCTCTGTTCTTGGTGCATTTGAAACGCCTACGGTGCAGGCGTGTATCCCGCAGATGCTGGCAGGTGATCACATGATTAAGGGAAATGCGGTGATAAACCAGGTGGCGTCCTTTTCTTATTTGATCGCGCCTTTGCTGGGCGGTATCTTATATTCTGCTGTTGGCTTGAAGCCTGTGATGTATGCAAGTGTTGTATGCTTTTTTATCACGGCGTTATTTGAATGTTTTATCAAATTGGGTTATCAGGCCAGGGAGTTTCAGGGAAATGTTTTGTCCATAGTAAAAAATGATTTTTCCGGCAGTATCCATTTTATCATGAAAGAACGGCCGGATATCATGAAGATGCTGCTTCTGGCGGCATTCTCACGCTTTTTTGTCATGGGGGTCACGCTGGTGGGGCTGCCCTTTCTTGTGCGGGCTGTGCTTGGCCTGGACGCAAAATTTTATGGCGGGGCGGAGAGCGCGATGGCGGTTGCCACTATATTGGGAAGTATTGCTGCGGGGCTTCTTACGGGGAAGTTAAGATCCGGCAGATTATCATATGTGCTTACGGCAATCGGTATCTGCATCATTCCGGCAGGGGTTATATTTCTTTTTCCTTCCGGCGTGATGACAAGGTATACTGTGATTGTTGCTGCTTTCTGCGGTATGCAGGCTGCAATCAGTATTTTTTCTATTTTTGCGGTATCCATGATCCAGCAGAATACGCCGGATGAGTTGATTGGAAAGATTATGGCTTATACATCCGCTGTTACGTTGTGCGCCCAGCCGGTTGGACAGATGGTATATGGATTTTTGTTTGACAGGTTCCAGGGGATCGTGTTTCTTGTATTGATTCCTTCGGGGATTGTGGTATGCGTGATCGGGCTTCTTGCCACGGGCTTTTTCAGGAAACTGGAAGAAAAGCAAGGTGGCGCAATAGACTGATAAAAGGTATAAAAGGATTACGTTAATAACACGGCCAGATGGAGGTATCACGGTTGGATCTGGATAGTTCAGTGATTTTTTGAAGGGCTGACGGCGGTCCGGGATTTGGCCTGGCGGTGAAGGAAATAATTGGCGGGAGGTACGGTATGGGAATGTATGAGGAAATTGATAAGGAGACAATGGGGCTGCTGCTGGGTGCGCTGGCGGAGCGGACGCTTTTCAACGAAGCAGGATATCTGTCCACTGCTTTTGTATGGAAATTTGTGAAGTATTGAGGTATAATTTTGATATCGGAAGAAATGAATAAATCGGAATTTGAAAGGATGCATTATCATATGGAGAAAAACGAAAAATGGCTACAATGGGCGGTTGAACTTCAAAGTTTAGCACAGGCAGGCTTATTTTATTGCAAAGATAAATATGAACTTGAAAGATATGAACGTATTAGAGAAATATCAGCAGAAATAATCAGTTATCAGTCAGAGATACCACTTGAAAAGGTAAAAGATTTATTCTGTAATGATGTGGGATACCAAACACCTAAAATAGATACGCGAGCAGCTATATTTAAAGAGGGAAAAATATTGCTTGTACATGAAGCAAATGGTACATGGGCATTGCCAGGCGGTTGGGTAGACGTGAATGTTTCTGTTGAGGAAAATACGATAAAGGAAGTGAAAGAAGAAGCGGGACTTGACATTAGAGTGAAACGGATAATTGCAGTTCAAGACAGAGAAAAGCACAATCTGCCCATTTATGCCTATAAGGTATGCAAAATATTTATGCAATGTGAAGTGATAGGTGGCGAGTTCATTTCCAATATCGAAACGATAGGTTATGATTATTTTAATATTGATGAATTACCTTGTCTTGCAGAAGAAAAAAATAACAGAGAACAAATAGAAATGTGTTTTAAGGCAATGAATTCAGAAATGTGGGAAGCTTTATACGATTAAGTTCCAATTTATGGCAAGTTCCGGTTCTGTAATGAAGATAAAATAGGATTCCGGCAGCTTCTCATATTTATCTCCCGGTTCCGTGATGTTGGCGTCAATCAGGCTGGAATGGTATCTTGCGCGTTTTGGGACTGCGCCCTGGTCGCTTCTTTGTATTTCCACGTTCAGCGTCGCTCCGGCATCGTCAACGGTATAAATATCAAGCCTTGCCGAGAATAAGCTTCTGAACATCACATTGGTTCTCTCTGTTGTGTACGTGAGTATAAAAATAGTGGACAGAAAGAAACGGCAGTACTAAAATGGAAATGAACATAGGTGAAACGGCGATGATGGTAAGGAGGAAAAAAGATGTCAGACTATTTTGGAAAGGAAACTCCCAAGCTGGGTTTCGGGTTAATGCGCCTGCCGAAGAAAGGGCTGCATACGGACATTGAACAGGTAAAACATATGGTAGATCTGTTCATGGAAGCCGGGTTTACATATTTTGATACGGCATATGTGTATCTGGGCTCCGAGGCGGCAGCCAGAAAGGCGCTTGTGGAGCGTTATCCCCGTGATTCATTTACATTGGCGACAAAATTGAATGCTTTGATGACGGCGCCCACGGAGAAGGCGGCGAAAAAGCAGTTCTATACAAGCCTGGAACGGACAGGCGCAGGATATTTTGATTATTATCTGCTGCACGCCCTGATGGAAGTCTCCTATAAGAGATATGACAAGTATCATCTCTGGGAATTTGTGAACGAGCAGAAAGCAAAAGGGCTGATCCGCCATATCGGGTTTTCCTTCCATGCAGGGCCGCAGCTTTTGGACCAGCTTCTCACGGAGCATCCGGAAGTAGATTTTGTGCAGCTGCAGATCAATTATGCAGATTGGGAGAACCCGGGTGTGACGGCGAGGGCCAATTATGAGGTGGCCAGGAAACACGGGAAATCCATTGTGGTGATGGAGCCGGTAAAGGGCGGGAAGCTGGCAGATCCGCCTGCGAAAGTAAAAAAGCTGTTTGAAGAATACCGCCCGGATATGTCCTGTGCGTCGTGGGCAATCCGTTTCGCCGCGTCGCTGGACGGAATCATAACAGTTTTGTCCGGCATGTCCAATACCGCGCAGATGGAAGATAACCTTTCTTATATGAAGCAGTTTCAGCCTTTAAACGGGGAAGAGCAGAAAATCATCCGCGAGGCGCAGAAAATCCTCGGAAAATCATCAGCAATCCCGTGTACATCCTGCCATTATTGTACGGAAGGGTGCCCCAAGAAGATACCGATCCCGGAGATTTTTTCTGCCATGAACAAACAGCTCGGCAACGGGCAGATGGCGGAAGCGGTTTCCGATTACCGGAAAGCGACAGGCTCCGGCGGCCGGGCGTCCGAGTGCATAAACTGCGGGCAGTGTGAACAAGTCTGCCCTCAGCGTCTTAAGGTGACCGATTATCTAAAACAATGCGCGGAAAAACTGGAGGATTAGGATAGCATTTCTGGGCGGTTGCTCCTATGTCTAAATTATAATATTGTTTTGTTCACTTGTAAATAATTAGTTTAATGTATTCAAACGGAACTGTAACTAGTACATCATTGCATTAATTCTTGAGTAATCAGCACTCGCTATCCGCGCCATCTGCACGCCTGCTAACCTAGG
>VSNK01000213.1 GCA_009774255.1 Faecalicatena sp. | reverse complement strand
ATGGAGCCGTCCCTTGAAAGTCTGTTTTTGGAGGTAGTGAAATGAGTGGATATATTGCTTTTGTGAAAAAAGAATTTACGGAAAACATGAAGAATTACCGTTTTTTTATTTTATTTGCGGTCTTTCTGATCTTCGGTATTATGAGCGCGTTTCTCGCAAAGTTTACGCCGGAAATTTTATCAGCTTTCGCAGCGGATATGGAAATGACTTCTGAACCGGTTGCTTTGGACGCATGGAAACAGTTTTACAAAAATATATCCGGCGTTGGGTTTAGTGCATTTATTATTCTATATGGGAGCTGCTTATCAAGTGAATATTCCAAAGGTACGTTAGTCTTAATGGTAACGAAAGGACTGTCGCGGAAAGCTGTCATTCTCGCAAAATATACGGTGGCGGCTGCCCTTATGACAATCTGTTACTGGGTTAGTTTTACAGTTACATATGGCTATACGGCTTATTTATGGCATGATACAGGCCTTTTTCATGTTGCGCTTGCGGCTTTTGCCCTTTGGTTAGCCGGCTTTCTGTATTTAAGTATTTTAATGGTTGGATGTGTTATTTTCAGACAAACCTTTACAAGCATACTTTTTACCGGGGGTATTGTTGCCGTTATATCTTTACTTGGTATCGCCAGGCCGATTGCTAAATTCAATCCGTTCCTATTAACATCAAAAAATGTGGAGTTACTTTCCGGTGAAATAGTACCGTCGGATTTTATGATACCTGCCTTGTTTTCCGTTGCTATATCAATTTTAGGGCTGCTGATTGCGATTAAACTCTTTAATAAAAAACAGTTATAATTTACGATGATAAAACCGAAAGGCATTTTCCTATGTGCAGCGGCCTTGCCGGAGGAGAACCGCCCCATCGGACGCTATGGGCGGCTGCACCGGGAATATCTCAAACAGGAACACCCGGCACGGTACAGTTCCTTTATCTTGACAGGGAAAATATGCGGTATTAAGAGGTTATCTACATGAATATGACCCGGAAACACCGAACATCAAAGAATATCCGGCAATTTGTCGGCAGAGAGGCTCACTCCACCCGGATCGCATTCGGATAGATCCGCTCCACCCTTTCGTCCGGGAAATGTCCGTCAGTCCAAGCCTGCCAGCCCTGTTCTGCCGCGATGCCCTCTTGACGTTCTCCGTACCGTGCCAGCGCCATACAGGACACTATAATATTGCAGCACATGAACAAGATCAATATCCAAGTGGTCACTTTCCCTAAGATCACCGGCAGCTTTTCGATCATCCGGGAAATGAAAGGGTAGCAGCACTTGAACCAGACTACCGCCGCAATCCCCCAGAAGAAGCAGTAGAGCAGATTGATTCTTCCGCCCAGGTTGAAGGGGATCTCACTGTAATCCCAGAATACCGTGCCGAATACCATTTCCGTAAAAACGCTGCAGAAATATTCATAGGCACCGCCCAGAAATGTCCCGGCAAGAAATAAAAATCCGTCCGAACGGTTTCTGTATTTATAGAGCATGGCTGTCACCAGCGCGATGGCCAGCCCCCAGACAATGCTGAACGGCCCCCAGACTACGCTGCTGCGGCTCATCCAGACTCCCGCCGTGATCCGGCAGAAGATGGTTTCTGTGATATCCCCAAGAAATGCTCCGGCAAAGAAGAGCCACACAACCTTGTAGAAGCCGCAGCCCTCCGCAAAGGTTCCGAACAGCTCTTCCATTTCCAGTTGCTCCGCAACTTGATAGGCATTGTGGATACGCTTTTCCACCTGTGCGTAGATCCATTTTCCAAGCCGTGCGGATACCTGTTCGAACCGATTGTCCGTTTCCGCCCAGCGATCCAGGCATCCGCTTTTTCCTGTCAGCAGGATATACGTTGCCAGTGCATCCACGATCAGCGCGATCAGAAGTACCCATATAATGACCTTCCGGAGCAGGTCAGGTATAATTGCGTACGGCTTCACCAGAAGCGGATTTCCCCATTTTATACAGCCGTATCCGAGGATACCCCAGAGCAGGGACATGGGGAGGCAGATATAGCCGTCCAGATTCCAGCGGATGCCAGAATAATCCCACCATCTTTCATGGTAATACTTTTCGATCAGGTGTCCTGCGATCCATTCCAGCGATACCGCATAGATTGCACTTCCTATGAACAGCCATACGCCTGTTACTTCATGAAGACCGATGCTCATGAGGACTGCTGCCGTTCCATAGATGATACAGAACGGGCCGTTGATCATTCCCCTGTTTACAAATTTTTTCTGCTTCACTGCTGCAGTCACGGTTTCCAGAACCCATCCTAAAAATGAGTATGCCAGAAAGAGCCAGAGCAACTCGTATCCTGTGTATTGCATTTTGTTTCTCCTTGTTATTCCTTTATTTCGGCGATAAGCCCTCTAATTCCCGTTATCTTCTGCCAAGCTGATAAATCTTCCGCAATTTATCGGCCCCGTTTTCTACCGATGCCTCATGGAGCGGATAATACTTTGCGTGTAGCTTTTCTGGTTCGATTTTTTCAACGATCTCACTGGAATACAAATTATATTTCCATTGCATATAGGTATAAATATCTGCCATCCATTCAAAAATAAACTCGTCATATTGCTCGCTGATATCCTTTTTGGTATCTGCCCGAATACCGAGTTCACCTAGGATCTGCTTCGGCGTTTTGTTCAGATACAACGGATTTCCCATATCCATGTATTTACGATATGTGCATTTCATATAGGCTGTGATCACCTCAAAAGCATCCGGACAGTTTCTGGCGATCAATTTAAATAAATATCTGGATTTCTGGATCATGTCATCCAGATAGCAGATATCATATGCCGTCTCACACATAAAAATCTCCTTCCTTCTGATAAATGAGCTTTTTCCCGCGAAGCGCGTACTGCGCTGTCACACCGGTCACCTGATAGCCTTCTAGTAGCACTGCCCGCATTCTTTTTGACAAAAATCTTCCTACTTCACGCCTTGCCTGCAGATCGGCATTCTGATATTCCGATTCAGGAAGCACCTCATAAGAGTCTATCCAGGAAATCTGTTCAAATGCTTTTGCAGATTTTATAAAAATCTGATTTCCCAGCGAGCCTTTATAAAACAGACGTTTTACTTCCAAAGTATTGATCTGGTTCATTAAAAAAGCTTCAATGACCTGTGTATAGCTGTCATCTGCCCGATAGCCTGCAATCAGATCGCATTGGCTTGTATCCTCTTTGTATCGTTCTGCCAGCTTTTCTGCTGCGATTCCGGCTGCTTCATGATTGATCCCGCGATTCGCGGCAACCTCGGCTATCCACGCCAGAATCCCATGATCATTCAGATTCATGATTTTCAGACCTTCTATACACAGTTCATATCGATTTACAATGGAATGCTTTGGATTTCCATTCAAAGCAGCCCAGCTTCTTGCACTGCTTTCGTCTTCCGTTACATAAAATCCATTTCCGTAATCATTATCTGATTTTCCACCCAGATATACGGGAGTTTTCACAATATGATCCGAACCGTGAAATACTTTCATGACTTCTCCTTTCCCCACAGTTCATTTTTCATGCAAGCATGAAACGCATGACGATTTGCCGCTTGTATCATATGATGGCATTATAACATATGGCAGACTACGTCCGCAACCTAACAAAAAAATCAAAATTACTCTATCTTTATCCCTTTATCTTTTGGAATCATTCACATATGGCTGAATTTTACCGCACTTGTTTGTTTTTGACCATAACAAAAAGGACGCTTTTCTAAATTTTTACGCATTCTTACCTGAGCTCCATTTCGTCTGCAGTTCTATATGAACGAACATATTCTTCTGACATATAAGATATTCTAAAATAGGACTATGAAATATACTTCCTTCTATTTGAAAAATCGGACATTTAGCACTAATACACTTCCAACAATAATTATTTCATTATACGCTTTTTGCATTAGTTCTATTGAACAAAATCGCTGCGCGATGGCTGTTGTACTGTTATAGCTTCATGTCGCAGCGATTTATTTTTTGCAAGTAAGAGTGCCTTAAAACAAATGCTCCTACCCCTTCATAGTTATCCAGGCCAGTAGTTTGTGAGGGGATAGCCGCATTTTGGCACTTGGAAATTTGATCTTTCTCTAAAAAAGCAGTAGTAAATGGAGCCAGAATAAGGTATCCTTAATTCGACCAAAAATGAAACCTTACGCAAATATGACACCATCACTACTGCTATGAATAAAATAACATATTTTACTTTTACTGACAAGTTTTTTTACAACGCCAATGCGCCTCCTAAGTGACTGGAGTCAATAGGAACCCGATTATAAATCACTTAGGAGGACTTACAAATGAATGAAAAATATCTTAGAAAGCTGCAGCAGGATATGCTGTTAAAAAATTTCACTCCGGGCACCCATGAGGATTATTACCGCTATGTAAAAAGATTTCTGGACTTTACAAATAAAGAGGCAATGACCATTACCTATGCAGATATCCGGAGATTCATATTCCATCTGAAAGATTACGAGAATAAAAAAGCTTCTACAATCAATGTGTATACCGCTGCAATCCGTTTTTTCTTTGAGTACACTCTCGGGTATGCGTGAAATTCCAAAAAAATCCCAAAAATGAAGCGTGACCGGCAACTCCCAGTCATCCTGACCCGCGAACAGGTAAACCTTCTCATTGGCTCCATGGATAATTATAAGCATAAAGCCATGGCAGCAACCATGTATTCTTCGGGACTCCGGGTCAGTGAAGTCTGCCATCTCCGATATGAGGATATCCGCAGGAAACAGAAAATGATCTATGTATCCCTGTCAAAAAACAGGCAGGACCGTTATACAATACTAAGTGACAAAAACCTGGAGATCCTTACAGAATACTGGTACCGCTATAACCGTCCGATGGGATGGCTGTTTCCAAGTACGGTGAGGGATGCACCCCTTACAAACGGTGCGGTAGAATTGTTCATCAAAAAGCACGCCAAAAGCCTGGGACTTCCCGAAGGTGTGACTCCACATACCCTCCGCCACTGCTTCGCCTGCCATGCGCTTGAAGATGGACTCAGCCATACATTTATCCAACAGTTATTAGGGCACCGCAGTCCACATTCGACCGATGTGTACCTGCAGATGACCTCGAAAGCCTCTATGGGAATCCAGAGCCCTTTTGATACTTTTGAAAATAAGAAGGATAAGAAAGACGGGGATGACCGCAATGCTGATTGATCCAACCATGCAGGAGGTCCTCCGGCATTTCTATCCAAAATATCTGGATTCCCCCCCCCACGGAGCGTCAGGCGAAGACCGTCCATCATATCCTGAACTGCAAGACCGGCGCATATGTTATGAATGTATCGAAATGCGGGAAATGCGGACACATCCAGTACCATAATAATTCCTGCCGCGACAGGGCCTGCCCAATGTGCCAGGCTTTATCTAACGAAATGTGGGTTGACGCACAAAATGAGAATGTATTGGACATTGACTATTATCACCTTGTATTTACTTGTCCAAGCGAACTGAATCCCTTGATCTACTGCAACCAGAAAGAACTGTATTCTCTTTTTTTTCATACTGTGGCGGAAACAATCCTGGAGCTTTCCGAAGACCCGGTACATATGGGGGCCACACCTGGTTTTATCAGCATCATGCACACGTGGGGATCCAATCTTTCCTACCACCCACATATACACGTTGTATCAACCAGCGGCGGATTGGACTCCAGACGGAACTGGCATCAGAAAAAGGATGGTTTTTTTCTCCCCGGGAAGTCCCTGGCAGGATTGTTTAAGGGGAAATTTCTTTCTGGCCTCAAATCCCTGCATGATGCCGGGGAACTCTGCTATGAGGGAACTGCCGCAAAGTACCGGAACCAGTATGAATATCAGGAACTGCTGAATATCTGCTATGGGAAACACTGGGTTACGGATATCCGGGAGTCTTTTTCAGGCGCGGAAACGGTCATGCATTACCTAGGACGCTATACACATCGGATAGCGGTCAGCAACAGCCGTATCCTCCGCATGGATGAAGAAACGGTAACGATCCGGGTGAAGGATTATAAAAATGGCGGTGTGTGGAAAGAATTGACCTTAGAGGGCGTGGAATTCGTCCGGCGGTTTTTGATGCATGTTCCGCCTAAAAACTTCGTCAGGATACGCCACTACGGCCTGCTCAGCAACCACAACAAGGGGAAGCTGATCCCTCTGTGCCGGAATCTGATCGGCTGCCGCAAATTCCTGAGACGTTTTCGGAAGAATGACAAGGTACAGGCAATGAAGATCCTGTATAAAAAAGATGTTACTGTATGCCCGCATTGTGGCGGCACTCTAATTTATGCGGCCTGCCCTGGATGGATGTATAGAAAGAATAGCGCGTAATCCAGAGAAAATAAAATATAGGATACACAAAATGGGGGGAAAGGGGGAGGTATACCCAAAAGTCCGGGAAATGGCAATAGGTTAGAAAAAATTTGAGATGATGAATGCCTCACCCATGTAAAGAGATGGATGTTTGAATCCCCATATACCGGACACGACTTTGTTCAATTCGGAAAAACCAAAAGTGTGCTGAATAAGAGGGCACAAGAGCTTGCCCTCTTATTCAACCCACCTTCGGTTCTTTCCTTAGAAATTATACTTTATCAGACTGTGAATTGTAATGGTCAGTTAATTACTATTCACAGTTTTTCATCATGTTTACACGTTTTTATAGACAACATTCCTAAAAATTGATATCTCCCTGCAGCCAGATTGTCCCTTTGAATCTTCTTCCCACGTCAGGTTCTCCCAACACTTCCTTTTTAGGAACGCACACATCAAACTGCAGTTCATTGACATCCAATGTCAGCTTATATAGTTTTTCCTTTGAGATTTCATTTTCCAGCTCATCGACATCCAGGATTTCGCCCATAATGGAATAAATATCACACTCTACTCCATAAGGCATAAAATATGTATCCACAATAGTAAATACATCTTCGTATAGAAGTCTTCTTGATACCTGAGAATAAATGTCAATATCATCCAGGGTCAATGTTTCAATTGCACTTTGATCGCCATTTCTCGCCGCATTAAGAAGGTTTTTCCTATTGTCCGAAGCTTCGCTTACATCTTCAATCTGCTTCCGGGTCTTTTGAACGGGCAACAATATTTTTCCGGAAAGTGCTAATCCAGAAAATGTAACTGACGTATTGAGTTTAGATGATTCTTCAAATTGACATTCTTTCTGATAATCAATTCCATTTTTCAGACTGAATATCAGACTGATCCCCACCTTTGGATCTTCACAGATTCCTACATACTGCTCCCTATCTATTCGCTTTTCTATAATAACCTCGGAAAATGTAGTAACTCCGCTGCCATTAAAATAGGGAATATAATAATCTGCATCAAAATTTTCATTTTCATCCATTTCCCCATATAAAGCAATTCCGATTCCCTGGCCAAAATCCTTTTGAAATTCGCAAAAGTCGGCGGACTTGTTATATGCTATAACCGTCTGATGTGTAAATTTTTTTTCTACCTGATTTAGTATTTCTCTCAAATCTTTCTTCGTAGAAAGATTTCCAAATCCAATTGCTTTTAAATATTGATGCATGATATTCTCCACTTTTAGTATTTGTTCAGAGCAAGAGGTTCATCAATGCTCTGAACAGATATCATTCTATTTATTTTTTTGGAATAAGAACTGTATTTCCTCCCATATATGGCTGCAATGCTGCAGGGATTTTTATGGATCCGTCTGCCTGAAGATTATTTTCCAAAAATGCAATCAGCATTCTTGGCGGTGCCACTACCGTGTTATTTAATGTATGCGCAAAATATTTGCTGTCTTTTCCTTTTACGCGGATACCAAGTCTCCTTGCCTGTGCGTCTCCAAGATTCGAGCAGCTTCCTACTTCAAAATATTTTTTCTGCCGCGGTGACCATGCTTCAACATCAACGGATTTTACCTTGAGATCCGCAAGATCACCTGAACAACATTCCAAAGTACGTACCGGAATATCTAGGGAACGGAATAAATCTACTGTATTCTGCCAAAGCTTATCATACCATTCACTGCTCTCCTCAGGCTTGCAGACTACAATCATTTCCTGCTTTTCAAATTGATGGATACGATAAACTCCTCTTTCTTCGATTCCATGCGCTCCCTTTTCTTTTCTGAAACATGGTGAATAACTAGTCAGCGTCTGAGGAAGTTCTTCTTCATTTAACTGCGTATCAATAAATTTGCCGATCATGGAATGCTCACTGGTTCCAATCAAATACAGATCTTCTCCTTCGATTTTATACATCATGGCATCCATTTCCGCAAAACTCATTACTCCTGTCACCACGTTGCTCCGAATCATAAAAGGCGGTACACAGTAGGTAAATCCGCGGTTAATCATAAAATCCCTTGCATATGCAATAACTGCAGAATGTAGTCTTGCAATATCACCCATCAAATAGTAAAATCCATTTCCGGCAACTCTTCTTGCACTTTCCATATCAATACCACAGAATTTCTCCATAATATCCGTATGATATGGAATTTCAAAGTCAGGAACTACCGGTTCTCCAAATCTTTCAACCTCAACATTTTCACTGTCGTCTTTTCCTATTGGCACAGATGGATCAATGATATTTGGAATTGTCATCATATTTTTTTTCAGCTTTTCTTCCACTTCTTTTTCTTCTGTAGAAAGTGCCTCAACCCTGTCCGCATTTTCAGCAATTTTTCTTTTTAACTCTTCTGCTTCTTCCTTTTTTCCCTGGGCCATCATTGCACCGATCTGCTTGGAGATCTTATTCTTTTCGGCACGGAGAGATTCTACCTCCTGCTTGATTTCTCTGTTTCTGGCATCCAATTTCAATACTTCATCAACCAATGGCAGTTTTTCATCCTGAAATTTATTTTTAATATTTTGCTTTACAATTTCAGGGTTTGTTCTTACAAATTTGATATCTAACATAATTCTTTTCCTCCATTTTACTTATATTTTTATACTCATATCCTTCAGATCATATGCTTCCTGAAAAATAGCGCGTTCCAAAGATTCTTTTTCTTCCTCGCAAAGTTCAATATAGCTTTCTCCCTTAACGATCTCTTTTACATACATATAACAAGCATCCCGGGTATGCATTGCATTTAATATCCACCCACTGTTTTCATCATCCAGCATTGTCAATGCAAAGCTCAGATTTCCTCCCATTTCCTGAAAGGCATCATACCGAATAATTCCTGCTTTCTGATAACTTTTCTTTATCTTTTTCTTAATTTTACGAACATTCTCTTCATTCTTCTTTGTTATTTTTGAAATATTCTCCAGTTCCGCAAACTTTTCTAAAATGCTTTCTTCCAGATTTTTACCATCTTTTCCTTTCATAAACAAAGAATAATTTCTTTTCAACCTGCTGTATTTTAAGCTAAGGCTTATTATTAAAATGAATAGAAATATCTGAAATAAAAACACAACTGCAATCAGATATTCTGTCTGAATTCCAAAATTGGAAATTAATTCACTTATCATAAATATCCTCTACTTTATTCAGTTCTAATTATGAATTGTCATAATCAAATCATAAATTCTTTCTAATTCTTCTTCCGAATAGTATTCTATTTCAATTTTTCCTTTTCCATTTGCTTTTGAATTAATATTAACCTTTGTACCCATCACATTTTTCATCTTGGCAGGAAGATCATTATAT
>VSNK01000212.1:5832-9699 GCA_009774255.1 Faecalicatena sp. | reverse complement strand
GGAGGATGCACGCTGCGCCTTGAATAGAATTCAGCCCCTCGCCGAAGGCGACTTAAAATGGGCTGAATTCGTTACAGGGCACGCCTGGTCAAGGTGTGACCTGTAACTATTTCTGATATATTCTTTTCCCCATCGCAAACAGCAGAATGGAAAGCAGCATATACACCGCCGGCGCGATCTGGAAATTGGTCATATGGTTCCCCAGAACAGAAAACAGTCTGTCATCCCACAGTTCCTGTCTCATCAGCAGATTCGTCGGCAGCAGATCATAAATCTGCGAAAGTGTCTTAAATCGATAAGGAACATCGACAAACAATGTAAAGATCATGATCCCCACCGGCACAGCCATAACCCCCACGCTTTTTTTCAGCCACTCCGACAGAAACATAATCGCAGTGCTGTACAGCACGGAGATGACCAGGAGCAGGAACAACAGCAGCAAAACAGATCCTCCCATGCACATTCTCCTTGATGACAGCGGAAACACGATCTGCAAAGCCCCTTTCAGGCCGTCCGCCCCTCTGACCACCACATTCGATGCCACCGCAGTTCCAAATAAAAGCAGGGCCGCAGCCGCGCCGAATGTGATTCCAGCCAGCATTTTCACAAAATATAATGTCCTTTTTCCATATCGGCTGCACAGGATCATGGCGTCTGTTCTCCGCTGATGTTCCACGGAAAATATCCCTACAAGACTGATCGAAAGCAGCAGCAACAGCATGCAGTTGATCACATTCGCCTGATCCCACAGACTTTTCCATCCCTCCATATACGCAAATACGAACGGAGCGCTCAGCCGCGCATCCTGCTCTTCCCAGTAAGCCAGTTCCCCTTCTGTCAGCATCTGGTCTTCCCGGTTCTCAGTCACCAGACGTTCCCGCTCCGAATACAGGCCCTCGGCATCTATCGTATTCGTTCGTTCCTCGTCCTGCAGGATCCACTGGACGTAAGAATAGACCGGCAGATATCTCATGTCCGGCATTTTCCGCTCCAGGGATTCTTCCTCCGTACTGCCGCCGGCCGCTGCCGATCCGTACGCGTCTGCCGCGAAATCATACGTTTCCGCCGTCTCTTTCCCGTCTTCTTTCTCTCCGTCTCTTTCCCGATAAAACTCCTGCATTTCCCGCAGAAGCGTATCATCTATTTTTCTTCCGGAAAGAGCTCTTGCAGACTCTCTCTGCATTTTCATCCATTCGAAGCCAGATATGACCACGCTCTCTTCTTTTCCGCTTTCGCTGAAAGAATATGCCGTGCCGAGCAGACCCGCAAAGCTCATAAATACACACAGAAAAAGCATAATGCCGGCCGTCACCCATACTATTTTCCTGCATACGATCTTTTTCAGCTCATACACGTACAACGTCCGTATCTGTTCCATGCCTCCGCCATAAATACCCTCCGCCGCCGTACGGTTCTCCAGATTTTTCCTTTTATCCATATTTCTTTACTCCTGTTCTTCAAATTGCTCCAGATAAAATTCCTCCAGTTCTCCCTGTCCTTCCTGCCACTGCCCCTGGTAGATCAGCCGTCCTTCCTTCATCATGAGTATACAATCCGCGATATATTCAATGTCCGAAATGATATGTGTGGAGAGGATCACGATATTCTCCTTTCCCACCTCCGCGATCAGATTCCGAAACCGCACCCGCTCCTTGGGGTCCAGCCCTGCCGTGGGTTCGTCCAGTACAAGGAGCTGCGGACGGTTCAGAAGCGCCTGGGCGATTCCCAGCCGCTGCTTCATACCGCCGGAATAGGTTTTTATTTTTTTCCTTCCTTCCTCCTTAAGCCCCACTACCTCCAGGAGATCCTTTGCCCTGCGCCTTGCCTGAGACTTGGGAAGCCCCTTCAGGGCCGACATATAGAGCAGAAAATCCAGTCCTGTGAACTCCGGATAATATCCAAAGTCCTGGGGCAGATAGCCAAGCCTCGCCCGGTATTCCTCCGATGCCGCATCCATACCGTCCAGAGCGATGATTCCGCTGTCAGGCTTTAAGATCCCGCAGATCAGGCGCATCAGCGTTGTCTTTCCTGCCCCGTTCGCGCCCAGCAGCCCGTATACTCCTTTCCGCAGTCTAAGTGAAATGCAGTCTACCGCGATTTTATTGTGATATTGTTTCGACAGTCTGTCTAAAATCAGTTCCATATCAGTTCCTCCGTTTGTTTTATCGTCCTTTTCCACTCCAGGGCTGAGGCTGCGGCCGCGGCTGATAGCAGAAGGACCCACATCATGATATACCTCTCCCCGAACAGAACAGGGAGCACTGCCCGGATAAATATCTGAATCCCGCTGACACCGGAAGCGATCCCCGCGCACACATACACAGATTCCATTCCCTGGATTCTGCGCACCGCCCACAGTCCGAGAGAAGTCGTCAGCAGATAGGGCACCAGCAGATACAGTCCCGTCTGCAAAACAGATACCGCGTGATAATGCCCGCACATCGGAATCAAAATCAGCAGCAGGCATAAATGTACGATCCCCAGAATCCCCATACGAGCGAGAACCACACTTTTCAGTGAAAACCGCGCCGCCATTTCCAGTTCCGACATCAGAAATGTATTGGAACGGTTATGTTCTGCCACAACAGATACAGCCGCGAACGGGAGCAGCGCTGAGATCACCCACAGCACATTCTTTTCCACCGTCCATGTGCCCGCAAGCGCAATTCCAAAGATCAGACCCGAAATCCCCCATACATATTTCCGAATATACACAGCCTGCGAAAGGATAAAAGCCGGATTACTGATTTTAGGCCGGGGCATACTTTTTAAGAATCTATCCCTTCCTTCCGGCGCAGGCGGTTCAAATGCTTTTTTCAATTCCTCTTTCAAATCCTGTTTCATCCGAACACCCCCATAAAATTTTAAAACCATTTTTTCTCTTCACCAAAACCTTCCCTGTTTAAGAAATCCCGAAGCCGTTTCAATGCCTTTTCCGTCCTCCTGTAAACGGAAAATCTCGATATCTCCAAAATGCCGCTGATATCAGAAACCGAAAGCTCCTGCACGTACCGTAAAAGCAGCAGCTCCTGCTCCTCTTTCTCAAGCCGTGCCAGCGCATTTTTCATGGCAATCCGGTTAATCACTTTTTCCTCCGGCCCATCCCCTGCCCCCTCGGTTTCCTCCTCCGGCAATCTTTCCGTCTGCTTCCTCCGGTAGACATCCATGCAGAGGTTCCGCGCGATGGTATATAAATATTGAATTTTCTTTCCTCTGTCACAATAACTCCTGTTTTCCAGAAAGCGAAGGAAGGTTTCCTGTGTTACATCCTCTGCCATTTGCCGATGCTTCAGCTTAAAATAGCAATACCGGTATATTTTGTCATACTGTTCTTCTAAATCCATGGATTGATCTGAAAACCTCCTTTCACTTTGCTTAACGGCTCACACCGTGAAAATGTGCGGTGTTCCCGAAAAAAAAGAAAGGGCTCCCCTCCTGCCGATGAAGGATATCCCTTTCACTTTATTCCCACATATTGTTGTCCGCTGATCCTGTATACTTTCCCTCAGCTTTCTACATCGCTCTTGCCTCCAGCTTCGAGACTCTCACATCCAGATTCTTGATCAATTGCAGAGACATCGTGATTGTCTCCGCCTCGTTTTTGGTCATGCGGTAAATCCCTTCCAGATTATCAAGCCGCTGCTTCACTTCCGCAAACTCCTTTTGATTCTTTTTGTCATACCGCTCCATTTCATCTAACAATAATTCCTCCGACTGCCCGATTCTGTCATCAATCGTTTCCTCCATTTTGCGGTAGATCCGCTCTTCCATACGGCTCATCTTGGTGTCTATACGCTCTTCCATCTGACCCATCTTAGCGTCCATACGCTCTTCCATCTGACCCATCTTAGCGTCCATACGCTCTTC
>VSNK01000212.1:0-5732 GCA_009774255.1 Faecalicatena sp. | reverse complement strand
ATACGCTCTTCCATCTGACCCATCTTAGCGTCCATACGCTCTTCCATCTGACCCATCTTAGCGTCCATACGCTCTTCTATCTGACCCATCTTAGCGTCCATACGCTCTTCCATCTGACCCATCTTAGCATCCATACGCTCTTCGAGCTGATTCATCTTAGCATCCATACGCTCTTCCGTCTGCACCGCCCTTGCGTCAATTAACCCCGCAATTGCTTTCAGGTCTCTTTCGTCTAACATACACTCCCCCCCTTTTCTTCGATTTTTTTCCAGTATAACACAATATCATAATGATTGTAACCTGTTTCACTGCAAATTCACACTTTATGGAGACCCCTGGTTACAGTTCACGGCCTAACCGGCCGCAAACTGTAACGCATCCAGCCCATTGAAAAGTCGCCTGCCGGCGAGGGGCTGGATGCCTGAAACCGCTATTTTACTGGCCGGATGCCTTGCAGCGGGGTGCAAGGCACCGTGAACAGTAACGCCCCCTGGTCGGTACCAAACCTCTTACAGGGCGGCATCTCCTCGCTCATTTACAAGCCGATATCCCACCGATTCCATCCTGCGCGCCAGACACTCCCTGCATTCCGCCGCCTCCTCACCGGTACAGATCTTATTGTCGTAGAGCTCATACTGCTTCCGGTTCTTCACAGGGGACAGATTCGGCATCACCACATTTGCCCCGGCCATGATCCCCTTTTCCCTGCCTTGCGGATCCAGGGTTCCCAATGCGGTCGTCGCGGGGAGCAGAACCTTCGGAAGCAGGATCCGGATGACAGACAGCAAAAACAAGGTCTGCTCCACGCTTCCCGCTTTTTCCTCCGCAAAAGGCGTATCGTGATGAGGGATAAAGGGGCCGATCCCTACCATCTCCGGCCGAAGCGCCTCCAAAAACTGCAGGTCCTCCGCCAGCTCCCTGCTGGTCTGCCCTGGGGAACCTACCATAAATCCCGCCCCCACCTGGTAGCCAAGAGCTTTCAGGTCATAGAGGCACCGCTTCCGATTGGCCAGGCTCAGATTCTCCGGGTGTAGCTTCCGATAGTGCGTTTCATCCGCCGTCCCATGCCGCAGCAGATAGCGGTCCGCCCCGGCCTCCCGGAAAAGCCGATAGCTCTCGAAGGAGCGCTCTCCGATGGACAGTGTCAGGGCACAGTCTGAATACCGCCCCTTGATCTCCCGGATCAGCTCCGCAAGAATTTCATCCGTATAAAACGGATCCTCCCCGCCCTGCAGCACAAAGGTACGAAAGCCCAGACCATACCCATTTTCACAGCTGTCCAAAATCTCCTCCCTGCTCAGCCTGTACCGCCGGGCATTGGAATTCCCGCAGCGTATCCCACAGTAATAACAGTTATTTTTACAATAATTGGTAAATTCAATCAGTCCCCTGGTAAAAACCTTATCTCCATAATACTGTTTCCGGAGCATTACCGCCTCTTTGGACAGCTTTGCGCGGATCTCCCGGTCTTCCCATGCTTCCAGAAGCTCCGCGTATTCCTCCCCGGCAAGGGTATGGTCCCGTATCAGTTTATCTGCCAAAATCACTCTCTTCTCTCCTTCACGCCCAAAAGAGTTGTAGAAAAATAACTGAGACATCTTGGTTTGTCTGTATCACTTCTTTTTCTACAGCTCCATATGAAAAGCAGACTATTGCAGCGAGACCCGCAAAGCCTGTTTTTCTTCAATGAATATGCTCTTGCGGATTCTCATCCTCAAATTCGAACACACACCGTTCATACGCATTGATCACATGCGTATCCTGATACTTGTCATACCGCTTGTGATTTCTCCCGTAGGACATATGGACGTGTCCATGGAGGAAAAATTTGGGCCGGTATTTCTCAATCAGTGTCCGGAATACCTGAAATCCCTGATGGGGCAGATCCCGCCCGTCATTGAGCTGATAGGCGGGCGCGTGTGTGACCAGGATGTCGAAACCCCGGTTCCTGAACAGCCGGAACCACAGCTTAGCCGCTCTGCGCTTCATCTCCCGCTCGGTATACTGATGCTTTCCGGCACTATAACGCATGGAGCCCCCCAGCCCGAGGATCCGCACTCCTTCATGGACATAGATCTGATCCTCGATGCAGATACAGCCTTCCGGCGGGATCCGCTCATACTTTCCATCATGATTCCCATGTACATACAAGACCGGTACCGCAGAAAGAGTTACCAGAAAAGACAGATAATGGGGATCCAGATCCCCGCAGGAAATGATCAGGTCAATCCCTTCCAGCTTGCTCTTTTCATAATAATCCCACAGGTATTTGGACTCTTCATCCGCAATCGCCAGTATCTTCATATGTCAGTTAACCTTCCTTTTTCTGTACTCCCTGCTGCTTGATGACAGGCTCCGCCTCTTCCTTGAGTTCTTCTTTGTTCGGAATTGAGCCGATTACATTCTCTGCCAGCCAGTCCATTGTCATGATCTCCTCCGGCGACAGGTTCCGATCCGGCTCTCCCTGGACGATTCCCGTCTGAGAATACAGGATTCCGGAAAATGGGTTGAACATATCGGAACTGATGGTAGACCTCAGCAATTCGATGAGCCTCTTTGTCCCGATCGGCAGATTCTTGGAGCAGATGACCTCCACAACACCTGCCGACATTCCCCACCAGTAATTGATCGCCTTTGTAGCGGTAGGGTCATCGTCGTATTTCCAGGTTCCGTCCATGATCGTCCGGATCAGCCTCTCGTAAAACTTCCCCCAGTGCCAGAGCGGCATGGCCAGATTTCTCAGATAGCCATTTTCCATATGGTACAGTCCATAGAACCGGGAAGCGTCCTCCGGAATCACCATATCCCTTCCTGAAATACAGGAAGACTTTGTTCTTGTGATCTTTTCATCGATATCCACATCCTTCAAGGTGGACCATTCCAGAAATACCTCTGCCCGCGGATTGATCATCTTTGCCCCCAGAGCGAACGCATTGATATTCGCGATGGAACCGCAGATCGGATAATCCGCAATATATGTGAGGCGGTT
Organism: Faecalicatena sp.; assembly: GCA_009774255.1. GTDB lineage: Bacteria > Bacillota > Clostridia > Lachnospirales > Lachnospiraceae > Schaedlerella. The sequence continues at coordinate 2,743 of VSNK01000212.1, read as the reverse complement.
ATTTTCCGCCATGGCGCCTGCAATTGCCCCCATCAGGAATTTTGCTTCGTGCATCCTTGAATAGTATGTACGAATATACCGATGTGATGTATTCAAAGAACAATTCAGGATCCGCACCTCCGGATTCGCGATGGCCGCTTTTACACTGGCCTGCACAAAGGACGGCGTAGTCGTAAAGATCAGATTACAGTCATCCTCGATCGCTTTCTGGAGCACGGATTCTATATTTTCCAGGGTCGCGTTCCCATAGCTGACTGTCTGCACTTCATCGGGAAAAGTCTGTTCCAGATGCAGCCTTCCCAGCTCATGGGCGTACGCCCAGGCCGAGGTTCCCGGCGTCTTTTCATAGATAAATGCAATTTTCAGCTTCGGAATACTTAACGGCAGAAGAAGACTCAGCAGCGGTTTTTTCTCTTCATTCGGCTTCATTTTCAGATCTACGACCTTCTCCTCCTGCAGAAGCTCGAACTCTTCCCAGCTCTTTGACATCAACTCCTTGAGCTCGTTGAGCGTCTTTTCGTCAATGGCATCATAACCATACAGCGTGATGAACGCCAGGAATGCATCCCCCGTGGTGATTCTCAGCTTATTCCCGCCCTTTGCCTTATATTCCCCCGAGAATCTGGAATAAATAGAGCTGAATCTCAGCAGTTCATCCTTCGTCCAGATCTCCTCCGGTCCTTTTCCGACCGCTTCCTGCAGCTTTGCGAAGCTGCCCTCCTGGGAGAACCAGACATAATTGATCGGCGCACATCTGTAAAAATCAAGAAATTCGTAATAAATCTTATTCTCTTTTTCTTCCGTGCGCTTCGGTATGATCCGGGTCACCATTCCCGGGATGGAGACAACGCCGAAATATTTCATCACGCTGACCCGCTTATTCCCTTCCTCCACGTAAAATTTATTCATATATTCATATGCCTTGATGGGCTCGCGGATCCCTTCCTCCACATGGCTGGTACTCAGATTGGACCATTTGGAGGCAAACTCCGTAGTTTCCCGCAGGATCGGCATAAAATTTCCCGCGAAAGAACTGCTTCTTCCCGCAGTCTTCGTCCCTGCGATCTGGTCTGCCGGAATCTGCACCAGGCCGAGCGGTACTTCGGAATAGGAACCCTTCTCCGGCATAAAATCATCCAGAACCTGTAAGGTCGGTCTCTCGCCGCGCAGCATCCGTGTCTGATAATCTTTTTTTCCTAATTTATATGCTTTGCTATAATCTTCTCTTCCCATAATACCCTCCTGTTCTAGAGCGTGTATCTTTTCATTCACAGTAGCTTTTCTTCCTCAAAAATATCCTTCGATCCCTCCTCTCCGTTAATCGACTCTGTATGTTATCACTTTGTTTCTTTTCTGTCAAGCAAAAGCCGGAAGAAGCCTGTTCAGTTTTCCGTACTGCGTTTCTTCCCCTTTCTTTTTCTTACGGCCGCATATATTCCCGCGGCAAGCAAAAGGGTAAGCCCTGCCGCCGCGGCTCCCAGCATAATCCTTCTCATCCTAGCCTGCCGCCGCTTTTCTTGAGCCTCCAATGCCCTTTTCCTGGCAGTCTCCTCCAGCTCCTGCTGCATCTTCAGCACTTCCTCATCCGACTCTTTACTCCGAAACATTCCCAGATCCAGCTCATTCTCCATCAGCATTCGAATCATGTCCTGCCCTTCCTGATTCGGATGAAGCCCATCCGACTGTGTCAGTTCCTCGATACCGGAACCAAACAGATCCACTACCTGATAATCATATTCCTCTTCATACTTCCACATGATCTCATTCATACCGGAAATCACGCTTTCCACCACCGCATTCAGCGTACCTGGCAGTTCCCGCCCTTCCATCGGGTTATAGATCGTCGTCACCGCCATCTGCGCATCCTCCCTGCGGCATGCGGAGATATTCTCCATGGCAAGTACCCATTGGTTTTCAAAAGCCTCATAATCCCAGCCCGCGATTGCCGAAGCCACGTTCATCAAAAGCAATGGGTTTTCCGCGATTCCTTCCTGCAAAGCCAGGAGAGCTTCGTCTGCCGTCAAAAAACGTGTTTCATTGTTTAGAATCTCCCTTGACACCTTTTTGAATTCATTCATCAGGTCATTGGAACCGATAGTCAGAGTGATCACCTCTGCCTGCCCCAACAGTTCCTGAACCTCCGGCTCCTGCAGCACTGTTGCATTCAGCTTTTTCGTTGTCAGCCCATTCTTTGTGTACCGGCTCATCCAGACCTCTCTTCCGCTGATCTTATGCAGGTCTCCGGCCAGCAGCACCGGATACCCCGTGACCTCCGGCTCCTGTGCCCCATAGTACCCGTTCGGGATGCTGTCTCCCAGGGCAGTATAAAAGATCGGTTCTTCCCCTTTCACCCCTGCCGCCTGCACCTCCTCCGAGGCCGCCGCTGACACACACATCTCCCAAAATATAATACACAACAGAACCACAATGCCCGTCAGGGCCGCTTTCATCCTAAAAAAATATCCAGGCACTTCCTTGTACCGCATTTCTCATCCTTCCTTTCCCTCCATAACACTTCTGTTTCTGAACAGCTGCTTCTATGTCAACTATTCTCCCCCTGTGCGTCCCTCCTATGCCCAGGCCGCTTCCTTTCTTCTTTATTTTAGCACCTTGAGGAAAATGTGTAAATAAAAGTTACAATTCACCAAACAATTAGGAAGCCGTTAGTTACAGGCCACACCTTGACCAGGCGTGACCTGTAACTCAAGCCGCATTTTGAATTGCCTACGGCAATGGGCGGCCT
>VSNK01000211.1 GCA_009774255.1 Faecalicatena sp. | reverse complement strand
TCCCAATATATATCACAGTCTGTTTTGTGTGGTTTTGTGTGGGATTTTGATCTATAATTCCATAAAGCCAAATCGTCATTTTGCCCTATCAGAGCCGAAAATCGCGGCTTCCACAGGCAAAAATGCACAATTTACGCTTCCATGTTACTTTTGTTCTGAAATGCCGCAGAATCTCCTGATATGTTCCGCTACGATATCCATGAGGTTCGTACGCGCCTCCACACTGGCCCATCCGATATGCGGGGTGATCAGAAGCCTGTCCTTCTCAACGACCTTCAGCAGCGGACTGTCCATAGCCATCGGTTCCCTGCACAGGACATCCAGACCTGCCGCCGCGATCTGTCCCGCGTTGAGGGCATCCGCAAGCGCTTCCTCCACCACAATCTGCCCCCGGCCCAGATTCAAAAAGATTGCGTGGGACCGCATGGAAGCAAATGCCTCCCGGTCCATCAGGCCTTCCGTATACACATTCAGAGGGGCATGGACCGATACGATATCCGAATCGTGGAGCAGGGTATCCAGATCCACTTGCCGGTACCCCTTCTGGGCGGGCGCGCCGGATGCTGAATAGTAGATGACCTCCGCGCCAAACATACGCGCGATCTCCGCCACCCGTCTTCCGATAGCCCCCAGGCCGATGATACCCCAGGTTTTTCCGGTGAGCTGGTGAAAGGTCCTGGCGAAATGAGTGAACATCACATCGTTGATATACTCCCCGCCCTTCACATAATCATCGTAGTACCGCAGGTGCTCCAGCAGATAAAAGAGCATGGCAAAGGTATGCTGCGCCACGGACTCCGTGGAATAGCCTGCCGCATTGCGCCATTCGATCCCCCGTTCTGCCAGATAGTCCTTATCCAGATTGTTAGTGCCTGTTGCCGTCACGCAGACCAGCTTCAGGTTCTGAGCGCCACGGATAGTCTGCCTGTTGATGGGAACCTTGTTCACGATCACGATATCCGCATCCGCCACCCGTTCCGGCGCCTGCTCCGGCGTGGTAAAGTCGTACTCATCCACGTCCGCCAGCCTGGCAAACTGAGAAAAATCCATGTCCTCGCCGATTGTTTTTTTATCCAAAAATACAAGCTTCATACTGTCCTCCCGGCTGTTCTTTCTGTCCATGCGGCCATACCGTACACTACGGCATGGGCCGACTTCCTGCTATTTGTTATCTATTACGGAACATTTCCACGATGTCAATCATCTCCTGAGATGGATTGGATATCACCGCAGACTGGAAGACCTTGCACGGCGGATCTGCCTTCACGCTCTCCACCGCCGCTGTCACCGCCGAGATACCGCCTCCTATGAAGACCAGCGCATGGCCGCCGCATTTTGTATCCTGTGTGACATATTCCACATCCGCCGTTTTCAGCATCCGGTCTGTCACCAGAACCGCATTTGCCTCTCCAAGAACTTCTACCAGCCCATAAGCACCATATGACATATCCGTACTCTCCTTTCTCCGGCCGTAAGGCCTGTTCGCTGCTGCCTGCTCCCATTCGGGCACAGACAGCTCCTCACCTATTGATGGTCATCTTAATCGCGGTTTCCGTCTCCTCCGACGGAGCCGCAATGATCGTATGGGATACGATCTTGGACAGCGGTTCTGCCGTACAAAGCGCCGCCTCCATCGCTGCGTTGACATTGGACACTGTGCCCCTCATCTTCACGCAGGCCCCCGCGCCGAGACGGTTCCTCTCCACTGCCTGGATCTTCACGTCCGCCGCCTTTGCCGCGGCGTCCAGCGCCACGAAACACGCGCACTCGCTTTCCAGCTCAAACACCCCTATGGCCATTCCTGTGTACTGCTCTGACATCGTATGTTACCTCCTAGAAATAATGCAGCGCCCCCCTCACCGATCATCCGGCGGCATTCGTCACAATTAGGGGCCTGCTTTTATGTAATATTATACTATAGAAATCCGTGATCTTGCAACCCAAAACAGGAGCCCGGCAACTTTCATTACAGTTCGCTGGCTGGCCAGTGAACTGTAACAGTTACAGGTCACACCTTGACCAGGCGTGACCTGTAACTCAGGCCGCATTTTGAATGTCTACGCTCCGCTTCGGTCCGCACTAAGCGAACGTCCACTGGACGTTCAGTGCCCTACGGCAATGGGCGGCCTGAATACCAGCTTTTATGTGCATCCTCCCGACCAATCAGCGTGGTGATTGGTCGGGGTGTGACATGTGACACAAACAATCTACAGCAATCATTTTGTCTATAATTATGCTTGAATATTTACCGATATTTGTGTTATTATATAAGCAAAAAGGAGTGTATAATTATGCCGATAATTCGCCCTATGGCAGATTTAAGAGATACCGGAAAGATTTCCGAATTATGCTATCAGAAAAATGAGCCTGTGTTCATTACTAAAAACGGAAGCGGCCACTTGGTAGTCATGAGCATGGAAACTTATGACAAGCAGCTTGGACTGTTGGATATATACCGGCGACTTGGCGCTGCAGAAAAGCAACTGGAGCAAGGTGTTCCACTTCTTGAAGGTGACGAAGTGTTCAGCCGATTGAGGAGAAAGCATGAAAAATAAAAGCTACCGGATTCGTTACACGCCATTAGCATATGCTGATTTGGATGACATCGACACTTATATAACCGAAACCTTACACAATTCTTCTGCGGCGGAAAACCTTCTGGATGAAATGGAAGCTTCCATTCGGCAGTTAGAGAATTATCCTTTGCTTGGTTTCGAAGTAAATGACTCTTACCTGGCATCGAAAGGGTATAGAAAAATAACTGTTCAGAATTATCTGGTATTTTATTTGATTGACCATACAGAAAAAAATGTAATCATTATGCGGATCTTACATGGTGCAAGAGAATATCGAGATTTGTTATAGGAAAGTCAGCAATTGACTTCTCATCCTTTTCCTGCTATAGTCAATAAGGTTATACTGCGCGCCAGATAAATCTGCCGCACATTATAACGTGATACGCACAGCCGCATGCGGAATTATGCCGCTTCGCGGCTGCGGCTGGCGCGATACTCACGGCAGATTTCATCGGCCGTGAGTATAAAATGAGCACGAAAGGACAATGATTATCCATGAATCCACTTAGAAAACTCTATTGCAGAACATTTCAGACCGTATTGAAGATCTCCATTCCCTTCCTTCCCTACCGGAAGCCAAAGGTCGTAGGAAGCGTCAAGGCGCTCCCCGAACTGATTAAAAAGAAAAAATGCACCAATGTCCTGATCATCACGGATGCAAGCATTCTAAAACTTGGTCTTACAAAACGGCTTGAAAAATCTCTTACGGAGCATGATATTCCTTATACCATCTACGACGGAACCGTTGCGAATCCTACGACAGCAAATGTAGAAACAGCGGCAGCCCTTTATCTGGAAAAGGGCTGCGACGCCATCATCGGGTTCGGAGGCGGCTCCAGCATGGATTGTGCGAAGGGCGTGGGAATCCGGATCGCAAAGCCGAAAAAGCCCCTTTCCAAAATGAAGGGTATCCTCAAGGTACATACCCGTCTGCCCCTGTTGATCGCGGTTCCGACAACTGCGGGAACCGGAAGCGAAACGACTCTGGCAGCGGTCATCACAGACGCAGTATCCAGGCACAAATACGCCATCAATGATTTTCCTCTGATTCCGCGCTACGCGGTGCTTGACCCCAAGGTTACGGTCAGCCTTCCAAAGGAAATCACTTCCACAACCGGTATGGATGCGCTGACCCACGCGGTGGAAGCCTACATCGGCCGCTCCACCACCCGTGGTACGAAAAAAGACGCCCTGTTGGCTGTCAGGCTGATCTTTGAGAATATCGATACCGCCTATCATGAGGGAACCGACATTGCCGCCCGGCGCAATATGCTTCATGCCTCTTTTTACGCCGGATGCGCATTTACCAAATCCTATGTGGGATATGTACATGCGGTAGCCCATTCTCTGGGCGGCGAATATAATGTCCCCCACGGACTGGCCAATGCCGTCCTGCTTCCCTTTGTGCTGGAAGCCTACGGAAAAAGCATCCACAAAAAACTATATCAGCTTGCTCTTGCCGCGGGACTTGTGGAAAAGGGAACTTCATATGATGAGGCTGCCCGTATCTTTATAGATGCCATCAAAGATATGAAACATCGTTTTGAGATCGGAGATACCATACCGAAACTCAGAGAAGAAGACATTCCAAAGCTGGCCCACTATGCGGACAAGGAAGCAAATCCGCTCTATCCTGTTCCCATATTGATGGATGCCGCGGAGCTGGAACAATTTTACTATAAGGTATTGCTATTGGGCGGATCCCATAGAAATGGAGAACAAAGCTATGACAGAGACGGAAATTAAAGAAATCGTGCGGAAACACCGTACCTATTTTACTACTGGCGCGACCCTGAGCATAGAGCGTCGTATCCAGGCTCTCACCAGGTTAAAAAACTGCATATCAAAACATGAAGCAAACATCCACCATGCACTCGAAAAGGATCTGGGAAAAAGCGCTTTTGAAAGCTATATGTGCGAGACTGGCCTGGTACTCAGTGAAATCAGCTATATGCTGAAGCATATTCATTCCTTTGCAAAAGAAAAGAATGTATGGACCCCTTTGGCACAGTTCCATTCGAGAAGCTATAAAAAGCCCTCCCCTTACGGCATCGTGCTGATCATGAGCCCCTGGAATTATCCTTTTTTACTGACAATGGATCCCCTTGTCGATGCGATTGCCGCCGGTAATACCGCAGTGCTTAAGCCCAGTGCTTATTCTCCCTGCACGAGTGAGATCATCCGGACAATCGTCCAGGAATGCTTCGAGCCTTCCTATGTTTCCGTGGTCACCGGAGGAAGAGTGGAAAATACCTGCCTGCTGAATGAGCATTTTGATTATATTTTCTTCACCGGAAGTCAGGCAGTAGGCAAAGAAGTCATGAGAAAAGCGGCCGAGCACCTCACTCCCGTGACTCTGGAGCTGGGCGGAAAAAGCCCGTGTATTGTACACAAGAGTGCCAACATCCGGCTGGCGGCCAAAAGGATTGTCTTCGGAAAATATCTCAACTGCGGGCAGACCTGCGTTGCCCCCGATTATATTTACTGCGACCGTACGGTCAAGGAACGGCTGGTCAAAGAAATCCGGCGGCAGATTCAGAAGCAGTTCGGCAAGACACCGCTTCACAACTTCGATTACGGCAAGATCATCAATGAAAAACATTTTGACAGGATCTGCGGCCTGATCACCCCGGACAAGGTCGTCTGCGGCGGACGGGTCAACCGCGCCGCCCTGCAGATCGAACCAACTGTGATGGACAATGTAACCTTTGCGGATGCCGTGATGCAGGAGGAAATATTCGGACCGCTGATGCCCATCCTCACCTACGATACGCCGGACGAAGTCATCCGCAATGTCAACGCTCTTCCGCATCCGCTGGCCCTCTATATCTTTACCGGTGACAAAGCATTTGCCCGCAAGGTAATCTCACACTGCGGCTTTGGCGGCGGATGTATCAACGACACGATCATTCATCTCGCCACCAGCGAAATGGGATTCGGCGGTTTCGGTGAAAGCGGAATGGGATCCTATCATGGAAAAGATGGTTTTAACACCTTCTCCCATTATAAGAGTATCGTTGACAAAAAGAACTGGCTGGATCTGCCCATGCGTTACCAGCCATATAAAAATCTCTATGGAAAACTGGTTCGTTTCTTTTTGAAGTAGCGAAAACGCATCAGATATATGTAAAACAGCCGGTCACGCTCCTGTACCGGCTGTTTTATATGCCAAATTATTACAAAATTGTAACTACTCAGGACCTACTATACGACAGCTTCCTTAAGCATGCTCTGAATACCAAGCTTATGCAGACGCTCCTGAACAACTTCCGCGTTTTTCAGATCCGTATTTGCGAGCAGGATATAAAGCTTTCCTCCCCCCAAAATCCCCATATAGTCCGTATGGCGGATATTGCCGACCATCTGCACGGAAATCGATTCATAGTCCTGATATCCCATTTCAATCTCTACCAGTGCGCATTCGGTCAACCCCAGTTTTTTTGCCTCCATAAATGCTTTTACCAACGTGGTAAATACTTCCTCATTCAGCACATTGGTTCCTTCCAGATAGCGATTCCTTCTAAAGGTCGTCATATAGCGATTCGCACGCAAGATCGCGTTTTGAAGCAACGCCCCGACGACCGTCAGCCTATGTACCTCTTCCTGAGTCAGCCGCTGAGATGGGAGTCCCCAGAACATCAGGATTACCCGTATTTCTTCTTCTGCATATATGGCACTGGCCATCAGCGGAAATCCCGGCTCCATAGCCTTGTTCAGATAGATCCTTCCATTCTTCAGCTCATTGGACATATCTCCCATATCTGTATATTTGATTGAATTCCCCAACTGCCGCGCGTCCGGTGAAGTCGCGGAAAACAGTCTGGCGTAGTCCCGATTCGCCACGGTGTAGATTGCCACATCCTTGGTGTCCATCACTTCCGCAAGCTTCTGCGCCGCAAAGAACAAGACTTCCTCTGCCATATATTTTTCCAGACTGTCAATAAGGCCATAGACCGCCTCAAATTCATTTTTGCTGCCTTGAGGCCCTGCTCCGAACTCTTGCTTTTCCCCAGCCTCACTGTCATCAAAAAGCTTTTTCAGCTCTTCGATTTTCCTGCCCTGTTCCTGCAGAAGCTCCTTCTGTTTCTCATACATTTCCTGCATTTCTTCAATCATCAATTGTGCCGTCGGCTTATCCGGCAGCCGCAGTTCTTCTGACATACGATCTTCATCACCTTTCCGACAATAGTATCCATGTACGTACATGTCCACTCAAGAATCACTCAGCACTTTTTCCAGCGCAGACAACAACTGCTCTTTCTCCAAAGGCTTGTAGATAAATGTCTTTGTACCGATTGATTTTGCCTCATCGATCGTATCATCGTACGCCAGAGAGGATACCATGATAATCTTGGCATCCGCATGCTCTTCCAGAATTGCCCTGGCGGTCTCCAATCCATCCATGCCCGGCATGATAATGTCCATTGTCACCAGATCTGGCAGAACCTTGTCATATTCTTCAATGGCTGTCTCCCCATCCTGGCAGTAGGATACCACCTCATAATCTGTGCCTTCCAGCATCCTCCTCATCTGCAGTTCAACTATACGCGAATCGTCTACAATCATGATTCGCTTTCCCATAATGAATCACCTCTTTCATATATATTTAACATTCTTATTCTTCTGACGTATAATGACTGAGACGTGCTCCTTCATTCTTATCACTGAAATAACAAATCGTAAACTGCTCCTTTTGATTCTCCGGCCGGTAATGTCCGGTATAAAATTGCGGTATCCCAAACCTCGATGCCACCTTGGTGGTCTGGAACAACCGTGAAGCAATATGACCGCACAATACATTAAAATATTCTTTCGTAAAGTCCTCCACGTCCTGCGCCGTAACCTCTTCTTCCTGCAGCATGGACTGAGTCAGCCGGGTAAACATGGACGTGTCCGCGCATAAAGACAGGCTGGAATGAAATCCTCTTGCAAACGCTGCATGAACGGTACAAAAATCTTCGTTCAGAGAGATATCTCCCTCATGCAGCCTTATGCCTCCTACCTTTTCCGTTATTTCCCTGGTGACCTGGTCGAACACATCCCACAGTTTTTCCTCAGATAAAACAGTATCCACTCAACTCCCTCCTTACTATAATAAATTAGCTACTGAAATCGTATTTCATTTTCCCGCAGCACTGCTTTGCAATGTTGAGTCTCATGTTCCAGACGGCCAGTGACATCACCGATTGTCACCTCTGTTCCCGGATAGGCGATTTGGCACACCATGCGCCGCTCATCCGGCTTCTCTTCCTGGTCCTGAGTCTCCTCTTTTACTCCTACCATATAGGTTTCAAATTGTTTTAATTTTGTTCTGTTCACTGAAAGCTTCATCCGCACCATCGGCAGATTCCTCATTTTTGTCGGACTGTCCGGCTGCTTTTGCAGTTCATCATATTCCAACTCCAGCGCTTGAATCTCCCTGATCAGACTCTCATAGTCAAAATCATCGCTCGGATGCCCGCCCAGAATAATAGAGGTAAGGCATTCTGATTTTGATCCTATAATATTGGCTTTTACCTCTCCTGCGGCCCGAATCTTACCGCCGATAATAATACCGCGGCCACTACATGCCAGAATCTGGCCGTCACTATATACGCTGCAATTGATAATGCAATCTGTCTGCAATTTTTCCTTCACACATACGATACTGCTTTCCAGATACTTTGCATACATGCTCCCGCATGCCTTGACCACAGCCTGTCCGTTTCCTTTTACACCCTTGACTACGACCAGATCTCCGCCGGCCTCAATGGTGCTGGCTTCTACCACACCGTCTACGGTAATACTTCCCATGGCACGGACAGTAAAGCCACTGCATACATCACCATGAATATGTATATCGCCTAAAAAGCTGATATTTCCGGTAGAATAATCCACATTTTTACCAATATCCATCACCGGCTTGACCTGGAAATTCCGTCCGTCAAATTCCACGTGTCCCGGTTTTGTGGCTATCAGGGCGCTTCCGTCCTCACTCAATTCCGTATTCCGCCCCTTTGGCACCACTGCTTTCTTACCTTCCCTTGCCGGTAGCTCCTCATCAAAGACCGTCCTGCCGTCCACGCCCTCCACCGGCTCCACGATCTGGCAGATCACATCCCCTTCGTCCGCATTGTTGACAATGTTCAGCTCCGCATAATCTACCTGCCCCGACTCATCGACTGTCAGTTCCCGCTTCTTTTTGCGCGGGTAATGGTCAATGACATAACCGTCCTTTCCATGAATCGGAGGTGTTCCCTCTGCTGCCAGAAACAGATGGAAATATCTGTCCCCATCGTCGGGAAGCCGATCAATCAGCGCCTCATCCACCCCGAAAGCTACGCCATTTTCTTCCAGCGCCTGCTCCAGCATATCACGGCTGAGCTCCCCGCCATGCCCTACCGGCGGATAAATCAGCAGCCATGCTGCCAACTGGTTCTTAATAGTAAATATGAGCGGCTGCGCGTCCAGATCGGGAAGTATTTGAGACTCTTCATCAGAAGAAATTTCTCCGTCTGAAGAAGACTCTCCATCCGGAACAGATTCGCCGTCTGAAAGAGAGTCTTCTTTCTCCGAATCTGTTTCCGGAACAGGTTTCGGCTCTGCTTCCTTCAAACGTTCCTCTGCGGCAGAGGTAACAAACTGGCGCAGACGAACCAGCTCTCTCTCCAGCACATCCGCCGAAAGAATCTCATGCTCTCCGGAAAGACCATCCAGGCATAATTCCGGAACCGGTACCTGCCCTGCCTGCTCCGACCACAAATCCCAAAGCCTGTTCACAGGATGCCCGGAAGGCAGCTGCAAAGAAGCAGGATTTGATATGGATTCCGCCTCTTCCTCTGAGTCGGAATTGGATTTGAAATTGGAATCAGATACTTCCTTTTCTTCTTCGCCTAAAACAGTTCCAAACAACCTCGACAGTATCGTTTTTGCTAGTGACATACTCCTTATGCCTCCTGACTCCTTGACCTTTATGGATATTGTATAAGATTCACATTTGATGAAGAATTTCATTAGCTATATTATATCAATCACATATCCTTCCGTCAATAATCACTTTTGTTTTAGAATATGAAGTACATTTGTTACTATTCACGGCCACTGGCCGCTCATAGTAACGACATCTGCCATTTAAAATCGCCTTCGGCGATGGGGCAGATGTCATCGCCCCATCACTTTT
>VSNK01000210.1 GCA_009774255.1 Faecalicatena sp. | reverse complement strand
AAAAATTGCGGAATACGCAGGACTTCCACTTGACGAAGTGAAAAAACTGAAAGCAGAACGGACAGCATAGTAAAACCGTAGGCCGGGAATCTTAAAATAGGTTCCCGGCCTTATTTTTTTGCCCTGAAATGTAAATTTTCTGTGAATTTGATTAAAAAGTCCTTTACAAAACGTCACTGGCAAAACTTCAAAATCAATCTTAATTAGCTGCGGAGCCAGATTAGCGTCATTTGATATCGCGGAACTGCGGGAACTGACATCTTATGATGAAATGGAGCTGGATATGCTTGGAGACCAGAGGACGGCAATGTTTGTTATCATTTCCGATACGGACGATACCTTTAACTTCCTTGTGGCAATCATGTATACCCAGCTATTTAACCTCTTATGTGACCGGGCGGACGATGTGCACGGCGGCAGGCTCCCATACCATGTAAGGCTTTTACTTGATGAGTTTGCCAACATCGGGCAGATCCCGAAGTTTGACAGGCTGATCGCAACCATCCGGAGCCGGGAAATGTCCGCTTCCATTATATTACAGTCCCAAAGCCAGTTAAAGACAATTTATAAAGACGCAGCGGACACCATTCACGGGAATTGCGACACGATGTTAATCTTAGGCGGGAAAGAAAGCTCCACATTAAAAGAGATTTCCGAGACTTTGGGCAAGGAGACCATTGACCTCTACAACACAACCGATACCCGTGGACAGAGCCGTTCCTATGGTTTAAATTATCAAAAAACCGGAAAAGAATTAATAAGAAGAGACGAACTTGCGGTCATGGATGGGAATAAATGCATCCTGCAGTTACGTGGAGTCCGTCCGTTTCTAAGTGATAAATGCGATATTACCAGGCATAAACGGTATAAAGAATTATCCGATTATGACAGCAAAAATGCCTTTGACGTGGAAGCATATATGAAGCACAGGTTAAAACTTCGGATGAAAGAGGGATTTGACCTGTTTGAGGTAGACGGTGAGGAAACGGATACGGGCAGAGAGGAGGAAACAGAATAAAATAGCCGGAACATTCTGCGGCGACCCTGTTCCTGTGAACTTTGCGTCACTGTGACGCAAAGTTCGAAGAAAGACGAAAAGGATTTCACAGATATGTGGATGTTTGAGGAAACAAAACGTTATCATGATAAAAACGGAAAATGTCCGGAGAAAAAAGACGAGGACACTTCTATTGTGGATGCGGTCTATGACAGGATTGAAAAGGCAGAAATATGGATTCCTTATGGTGAGGTCTTAAAGCATTACAGAAGTATCAAGGTGAAACTCTGTAAGAGAATCCGGCATGGCGCGGACGCAGGAGGGAAAATACATAACCAGCATCCGAACCAGCGTGTGAAATTTATGAATATGTGCATGGTTTCCGACGGGCATGGGAATGTGGCAGCGCTGGAAAAGGTAGGCGGAAACTACCAGGGGACAACCTTCCCAGGAGGGCATGTGGAGAGAAATGAGACCTTTACGGAGGCTGTGATCCGGGAAGTCAGGGAAGAGACAGGGCTTGTGATTGAGAATCCGAAGCTCTGCGGCATTTATCATTGGTTCATCGACAGCGTGCATCAGATCGTGTTTATTTATCAGGCTGAAAAATATACAGGGGAATTACAGTCTTCTGAGGAAGGCCAGGTGTTTTGGATTTCCGAAAAGGATTTCCTTGAAAAAGATCTTGCTCCGGGTATGCAGGCAGTGATACAATTGATCCATGATGATACACTCAGTGAATGTTATCTATGGAACGAAGGCGGATGCTGGAAAGAGAGGTTGTCATAAAAGCTGCCGGGAAACGGGGATTTGTAAAAGTTGCATATAAATTTGGAGGAATTGGGTGCATGAAAAAGATTTTAGGAATGAACGTAGCAACAATAGGAAGTGCTGTGATAATATTGAGCACCATTCTTAAAGTAAAAAAGCAAATATCAATGCCTGTCATTGGCGGAACAGATGGCCCGACGTCTATATTTCTTGCTGGTAAAGTTGGAAGTGCCTCAGTGGTTACAGGAATGATTGTGGGTATTGTATTGCTTGCGACTGGCATTTTTATGGTTGCAAGAAAGAAATAAAATTTAATTTGTGCCGTTGATAAATCGCGATTTGCAGGGATGAAACTATGCGAGAAGATATTTTGAAGAAATTGCAACAGGAAATATATGACAGATGCCAAAAAGAAACAAATAAGTTTGGTATGGGGTGTTATTATCATATTGCTGCAGTGGTTAAAAATGCAGAAATTCTGGCAGAAGAATATGGGGCGGATAAGGAAATTGTTATGATAGCAGCTTGGTTACATGATATTGCATCTATTACAGACTATAGTTTGTATGAACTTCATCATATACATGGAGCAGAAATGGCATATAGTATTCTAAAAGAATATGGTTATGAGGACAAAAAAATTTTTATAGTGCAAAAATGTATTAAAAACCATAGAGGAAGTATAACTCTTGAAAGAAATAGTATTGAGGAATTATGCGTTGCTGATGCCGATGCAATTTCACATTTTGACAGTCTGCCAAGTCTGTTGTATTTAGCTTATGTTCAAAGGGGGATGGGGATTGAAGATGGTAAGGAGTTTGTAAAAGATAAACTGCTGAGAAGTTTTCAAAAATTATCTGCAAGAAGTAAAAAACATTATCAAAATAAATTTGAAAAAACCATGGAAGTCTTAGGGTGACAGATTCCGGTTTGCCGAACATCTTTATAAGATCAGGGAGCGCGATAAGATATGAATATCCGATTTGCGGAAATTAAAGATATCGATTTGCTTATTCGGTACGATAAGCACATTGCAAAAGAAGAAATACGAAATATCATACGGCAGAGCCGTATTTACATTGTTGAAAAGGACAGTCAGTTTGTCGGTTGGCTGAGATACAATCTGTTTTGGGATAATACGCCTTTTATCAATATGCTGTATATTTTAGAAGAATACCGTGGAAGGGGCTTTGGCAGGCAGGCTGTTGAATTTTGGGAGAATGAAATGAGGCAGCAGGGATATCAGACCTTTATGACTTCAACGCAGGCAGACGAGTACGCACAGCATTTTTATTTCAAACTTGGATATGAGGCCGTAGGAGGTTTCCGTCCTGATAACGGATCGTATGAAATCATATTTTCGAAGAGTGATAATTTCGAAGAGTGATAACCATGGGAAGAAAAAATAAGAATACATCGAAAACACAAAGAAAAGAAGCCCGATTGCAAAAGGCAAGGCAATGGATCCGGACCTATAATGGAACACCGAAACATATGGCAAGGAATTACAGGAAGAAATTCCATGCCGGTTACGGGATATATAAGGATGAAGAAGAATTATTGGAATCGTTGGAGTCCTAGTACATCATTGCATTAATTCTTGAGTAATCAGCACTCGCTATCCGCGCCATCTGCACGCCTGCTAACCTAGGTGTAGCCCACTACACCGTCGGTTAGCAGACGCACAGCTGACACGAATAGCGAGCACTATTACTTCAAGATTAATGCAATGATGTACTAGTTTGATTCATATTTGTGCCCATGTCGGCACTCGACACAAACGATCATGAAAGATTACTTTCATACTATGAAGAAAGAAGGAAAGACAATATGTTGGAATTTCGGTATGATACGCAATTATTGATAGAGGGAGAAAATCTGGATGAAGATGCAATCAATGAATATTTTACCGCTCATTTCGAGGGGGACTGCCTGTTAGCGGTTGGCGACGAGGAGTTAATAAAAATTCATTTTCATACGAATGAACCCTGGAAAGTGTTGGAGTATTGTGCTTCAATAGGGGAAATTCATGATATTGTTGTGGAGGATATGGACAGACAGGCAAGAGGATTAAAGGGCTAAATTCCGTTTTTGCAGGTGTGGGGAGGATTGTTATGAAAATCAAAGAAGTTGAATATGATTTTTCGGTATGCAAAGTCATAGATTATTCCCAGGTCAATCTTAACAGCGAGTATTGTTTTATAGGAAAAACGGATGAAGAAAATTCGCTGGTCTGTATGACAGACCAGGTGCCGGAGAATGTGACAGAACGCGAGGATGGATGGAAAGCATTCCGGATACAGGGAATTTTAGATTTTTCCCTTATCGGGATTCTTTCTTCCATATCGTCATTGCTGGCAGAAAATGAGATCGGGATTTTTGTAATATCTACATATAATACGGATTACATTTTAACCCAAAAAGAAGAGTATTCCAAGGCATTGGAGGTGCTGTCTGCTGCCGGCTATGATGTGTCTTGAATGCAGGAAAAGCGGTAAGGCGGGGCAGAAACAAACGGGAACAGATGTAACTGGCCAGAACAGAATAAACTTATAAAGAGCGGAAAAGGACATGGATTGAATACATGTCCTTTTTTGATGCCATTACAGGCAGAATAGCTGTCGATAGCAGGTTACGTTACCTGTATGCCATTGCGTGGAAAGATGACGGGCAGCAGATTTGTCTGTTATGGATCTTTTCAACTTTGCGTCCCCGCATATTCGTTGCGGAGGTTGAGATCTGTATGCGCTCTGTGGTGGATGGATTATGGTTTCCCAGAGGATATTACCGTATCCAGATATAAAAGGCCGGTATGTCCGTTAAGGAACTGTTATGAAATAAACTTTCATTTTGACTTGTCTAAAATCTGCATATTCGTCAAAATTAAAAGTTATTTCATGACAGATCATAACCGAAATCTCTGTGAGCAACGAATCCCGGCTGTCCCCGGAACCCAGGGCCGGCCGGGATTCGTTTTTCGTGGATTTTAGTGTCTGCTTTTGGATGAAGGCTTCACAATTTCTAACTGCTATAAAAGATACCAGTTTCAATTACATTTGCCGGATCATTACACATTCATTGCCGTCTCATATGCGGACCATACTGCTCCCAGCAGATTGGAAACCCTGCCGGCGTCCCCAATCGTATACACTTCCTTTCCTTCCACATGAATCGGCGGGGTGGAGTCGTAACCGATGCTTACAATGACCGTATCAGCCGGAACTGACTTTTCTTCTCCGTCCGCCGAAAATGTGACTCTTCCGTCCTGAAGCGAGCTGATTGCCGCGCCTGTTACGGTTTTTATTCCATAATGACCGACTGCCTCTTTTAAATACAACAGGTTGGCTGCAGCAATATCTACATTAAGTACCCGATCCATTGCCTCAATCACTGTAACATCTTCCCCGTTCTTTGCATGGTCATAAGCAATTTCGATTCCGGTCAGGCCGCCTCCGATAACGACAATCTTGCCCTTTACTTTTTCCGGTGAATTCAGCGCTTCTACCGCACTCATTACATAATCATTCTCTGCGCCTGGAAGATCCAGTGTTCTCGGACTGGAGCCCGTTGCCTGGAAGATCACATCCGGATCCGCATCCCTGATGATTTCATCCGTCACTTCCGTATTCATATGTACATCGACCGACAGCTTTTCCATCTGCCGTGCATACCACCGGATCAGACGCTTATCACTCTCTTTGAAGCTCATTGCGCTTGCGGCGATAAACATCCCGCCAAGCTGATCCTTTTTTTCATACAGAGACACTTTATGGCCGCGGAGCGCGGAAACTCTTGCTGCCTCCATGCCGCCGATCCCGCCGCCTATGATCATGACCTTTTTCTTCGTTTCGGCGGGCTTCAGCGTATAGGCATCCTCCCGGCATACTGACGGATTCAGCGCACAGCACATGTCCTGGCCTTTGAAGATCCTTTTCAGGCATCCCTCATGGCAGGCAATGCACGGACGGATATCATCGGCATTTTCTTCTCTCAGCTTATTGCAATAATCCGGGTCTGCCAGGAACTGTCTGGCAATACCGATCCCTGTTACTTTTCCGCTCTTCACGGCATCCAGCGCAAGTTCCGGTTTTTCCATGCGCCCCGCACAGATCACTGGGATGGACACATGCTTCTGGACTTCCGCGCATTCTGCCAGATTACAGCCCTCCGGCATATAGACCGGCGGATGCGGATACCACCAGGAATCATAGGTTCCGTTGTCGCCGTTGAGCATATCATATCCATAAGCTTCCAAAAGCTTTGCCACCTGGATTCCTTCTTCCAGATCACGCCCCGCTTCGATAAACTCCTCCCCCGGAAGCGCGCCGCTGTTGAAATCCTTTATCATGGAGCGGACGCTGAATCTTACGGAAACCGGGAAATCCTCCCCGCATTCTTGTTTGATCACTTCCACGATCTTCTTCGGGAATAACAGGCGCCCCTCCAGATTCCCGCCGTATTCATCCATGCGGCGGTTGAAAAATGCAATGGTAAACTGGTCGATCAGATATCCTTCATGGATCGCGTGGATCTCCACGCCGTCAAACCCGGCTTCCTTTGCCAGCTTCGCACCATGGCCGAAGGAATCGATATAAAATTGAATTTCCTCTCTTGTCAGCCCCCTGTGTTTCACATGTGGATCCCATACGTTGGGCATATCATCGCTTGCCGCAATCGGCTCGCCCTCTGCCACCTGCATGGGAAGCGTTCTCCCCGATCCGCCTGACAGCTGCAGGAAGATCTTTGCTCCTGCTTTATGAATCCGTTCTGTCAGCCTTTTTGACTGTTCAATGTATTCCGGTCCGGCATGATCCAGACTGGAATGGGACCCTTTCGAATTGTCAAATCTTCCCTGAACCGTGATGGCGCTGGTGATAATCAGCCCCACTCCCCCTTCGGCAATCCTCTCATAATAGCGGATTCCGTCATCACTGAAGCTTCCGTCCGGATTGACCAGACGCGCGCTGTGGATTCCCATCGGCATCATTGCGAAGCGGTTCTTTACCTCCACGTTACTAATCTTCATCGGCTGAAATAATGCATCATATTTTCCCAAAGTTCTTTACCTCCTTTTTGAACTATAGTATAATTTATCTTATAGATAGTCTAATTCATCTGTATATTAGTTTCAAGCAGAAAATACGGGCCGACGGATACACCGTTTCCCACTTTGGACGGAATACGGACGGCATGTCCATAGCGATTATACTTTTTGTAATATTTGTCTAAAAGTGATGTGAAATGCCGTATAAAAATGGAGGACAGGAAATGAAAGGGACGGAAAAAAGAATTGTGGAGGCAGCGATTCAGCTCTTTAAAGAAAAAGGATATGAAAATACCTCTGTTGCGGAAATCTGTAAGGCAAGCCATGTAACAAAAGGTACTTTTTATTACCATTACGCAAATAAGGACGATCTCACATTCGCTTATTACGAAGGGATTTTTGATGATCTCACAGACACAATGTCTGATCTGCTGTTTATAGAAAATGCCAAGGACCAGCTCTGGCGCTTACTGGAGTATTCTATCGACAATACGATTAGCCTCACGCCTCCTCTTTTGAAGGCCTTTATCATGTCAGATATCCAAAAGGGAATGACATTTTTTTCTCCCTATAAGAGCACCTCATCCAGCGAAAGCCGGAAAAAGCAGCATGCCATGCAGATCGGGCTGATCAAAAAAGGACAGAAGGCCGGAGAGATCAGGAGCGGGAACCCGGAAATGATGCTTCATACCTTCATTTCCGCACTGATTGGGATTGCCGTTGACTGGGCAAGCAATGACGGCTGCTTTGATGAAAAAGAGGAACTGCGGAAGGTCTTTGATACGATCTTTTGAGAAAGAAGCTGCCGTATAAGGAAATATGCCGCTTAGCGGCTGCGGTTGGCGCGATGAGGCTGTCGGACAACCGCAATCCAAAGCGAGCAATCTGAAGCTAAGAATATCAATTGTAAAAATATCAAAGTGCTATAGTCATTACGGGCTTACTTCTAATGCAAATTTGTCCGGAGAATCTTTTATCTTGTAAATAAGTGATCTCAAAACTACGCTTCCCTTTTCTATAAGCTGATTTATTCATATAATGATGTAAAAACCAACAAAAATTATCTGCACCCCGGAATGACTTTTTCTCTTGTATTTCCCTACAGTCATATGCTACAATAGGAGAAAGCATATTTTCTAAAATTTCTTATACCGGAACGTCTGATTCCGGTATATCTCAGAACGATACATTTCTACTCAGGGACTTTAACGTCCTGCCGTTCAGAAAATTCATGCTTTGAACCCATATGAAGCAGGAGATTTTCCGGCATGGTGATGGAAAACCTCCTGGCAACAACAGAATAAGGAGGTTTTTAAATGAAGCAGAAGAGAACAACTGTGAAGAAGGCCGGCCGCAAGCATACCGCCTCTCATTCCGCGGTTCAGCGGAAAGCGGGCACGGCACATATGGAGAAGGAGAACCGGGAACATAAGGACAGCGTATTCGTGGATCTGTTCTATACGGATGTTACAGCGGAAGAAAACTTGCTGAGTCTCTGCAATGCGCTGCAAGGTACACATTACCGAAGTACGGCAAAGATCCATAAGATACGGATTGATGATATCCTGTATAAAAATTTTAAGAACGATATTTCTTTTGAAGCGGGCGGGAAGGTGATCGTGTTCGGAGAACATCAGTCAACCGTCAACAGAAATATGCCGCTTCGTTGTCTCATGTATTCCGGGAGGGCATATGAGCAGCTGGTTGAGAAAAAGATCAGATACCAGAGACAGACGGTGAAGATTCCTACCCCGGAATTTTATACCTTTTACAACGGGAGGGATAACTACCCACTGGAAGAAGAACTGTTCCTGTCGGATGCGTTTCTCGGTCCCGCCGGGGAAGCGCCTCTGGAATTGAAAGTAAAGGTCATCAATATTAATATTGATAAAGGGCACAGTATCCTGGAGAAATGCAGGGTCCTCAAAGAGTACAGCCTGTTTGTCGATACGGTACGAAAGTATGAAAAGGAAGATGATTCCATCAAAAAGGCGATTCGTGAATGTATCGCCAATGGGATTCTGGAAGATTATTTGAAAAGAAAAGGAAGCGAGGTGGCGAATATGTTGATAGCGGAATATGATTATGAAGAGGACATGCGTGTGAACAGGGAAGAGGCCCGTGAAGAGGAAGCTGAAAAATACAGCAGGCTGATTCTTCGTCTGGCGGAAGATGGAAAAAATGATATGATCATCAAAATCGCGTCGGATCCTGCATTTCGTGAAAAACAATATGAGGAATATGGTATATTATAACGTTTGGGGCACGGCACAACCTGTACTTTGTAAAAAGGGAGTACGGGTTGTGGTTTTTAGCACGCCGGCGCAGAATGGCTTCCGGAACGATTGTGAGAGGTTTTGGCAAAGTCTATTTCAGGCGCGTCATGGCACGGGCTCACAAGACAGTCAGGGTATCAGGCAAAATGGAATGAGAGGCAGCATATCAGGGTCGACACGTTTTATGCCGGCAGCCGACGGCGCTCTGCTTGCGGTATCAAAATGCGAATACAAAAGGCTGCCCCGCAAGAGAGCGGAAATGCCCGGAGCACAGGCCGGATTTCTTAATTACAATGCGTTTGATGAATCCCATATAAAGTATAGCCCCGGTGCAATGGGAAAGCTGTTTGCGGGTCATGTGGACGCATAGAGTTTGAGGGCATAGCACATCCTGTACTTGGGTAAATGAGAGTATGGGACGTGCTTTTTAGCAAGCCAGTGCGGAATCTTTTTGTATTTTTATATTTTTACCTTTCTCTTGTATTTCCCCACAGCCATGTGCTACAATAGGAGAAAGCATATTTTCTAAAATTTCTTATACTGGAACGTCTGATTCCGGTATATCTCAGAACGATACATTTCTACTCAGGGACTTTAACGCCCTGCCGTTCAGAAAATTCATGCTTTGAACCCATATGAAGCAGGAGATTTTCCGGCATGGTGATGGAAAACCTCCTG
>VSNK01000021.1 GCA_009774255.1 Faecalicatena sp. | reverse complement strand
ATTTTGATGGTCAAACCATCAAATATATAAACTGGTATTTCATCATCGAAAGAATACATGTTTGCATCTTCTTCGCCTTCAAATATATAGGTCTGAACAACTTTCTTCATCGGGTTCACAATCCAGTATTCCCGGACTCCGGCAGTGCGGTATTTGAATAATTTGATAGCATAGTCATTTTTAGAACTGCTCGGGGAGACGATCTCTATGATCCAGTCCGGAGCCCCTTCGCATCCTCGATCTGACAGCTTATCTTTATCACAGATAACGGAGATATCCGGTTCTACCCATACTTTATCATTTGCTGTAAGATTTACAGCGAATGGGGCAGGATATACTTCACAGGTTCCTTTATTATGTTCAATATGGTTAAAAATTGTTGAATAGAGAGTACCTAATATTTTCTGATGTGTGCGGTTCGGTGGTGCCATGGCGTACAGTTGCCCATCGATCAGCTCCGCGCGCTGGCCTTCCGGAAGGTTCCAATAATCTTTGGATGTGTAAAATTGTTTTTGAGGCATTGCCATAATCTCACTCCTTTTCAATGTTTTTCCCTGTACTTAGATTATAAAGGGGATATAAAGAATTTACAAGCGGAAGAGAAGATTGCTATATAATCCCTAACCCGGACAGTTACAGGTCACACCTTGACCAGGCGTGCCCTGTAACTCAGGCCGTCATTTAAAATTGCCTACGGCAATGGACGGCCTGAATACCAGCTTTTATGTGCATCCTCCCGACCAATCAGCGTGGTGATTGGTCGGGGTGTGACCTGTAACCCCGGACAAGCCGGAACCAAAATTTGCCAAAATGTGCAAGATTTCGTTGTTAAGTGCCTAAATCGAATGCCCGCTCAACGCGATCCTTACCGTTGCTTTCAGGCCGTTTCGTCCATTTTCTATCATAAGCTCTCCATGCATTTCCTTCATAAAGTAGTCGGAAATATATAGTCCCAGGCCGGCGCCTTCGATGGCTTTGGCATTGCTTCCCCGTTTGAATTTTTCTTTTAGGAGGGGCAGTTCTTCTGCTTTGACGCCGCCGCCGCAATCTTCGATACTGACGAAAAGGCAGCGATCTGTTTTTACTACACGCAGATCAATGTTTGTATCCGCATATTTGTAGGAATTGGCAAAGAGATTGTCAAAGACCTGCTGCAGACGGAGCCTGTCCGCATATAACAGGCAGTCGGGGACGGCGGGGGCGGAAGCGCGCTGCAGATAATCGGCATTTTCGAAAATAAGTTTCAACTCAGATGAATCCATATCTACGGGGATCACGGAAAGCTGGCGAAGCTCCTCCAAAGTGGCGGTGAACAGATTAGTGATGAGGGTATTGATCTGGTCAGCCTTCCGGACGATCTGTGTGTAGTTGCCGCTGATCTGTGCAAGTAAAGGGGAGGAAATATCTGTTTCAGCGGAGATCTTTTCCGTAAGGGCGGCTCCTACCTCCGATGCGGCTTTGATGCTTGCGACAGGCGTTTTGATGTCGTGGGACAGCTTTGCGACCAGTTCCTTTTTACTTGCGGTGGCTTCCGCTTCTGCGATTCGGGCCTTTTTGAGTTCGGAGCGCATGATGTCAAAGCTTTCCGTAAATGCACCGAAAAGATTCTCTCTGTCCATTTCCAGGGGAATGTCCAGATTGCCGGCGGCGACGCGCTCCGCAAAGCCTTTTAATTTCCGGAAAGGCTGGATCACTCTTCGATTCAGGAAGAACAGATACCAGACGCTGATACAGCACTGTACGAATAAAACGGCGGAAAAAAGAATGGTTGCGTTCCGCCTCTGTGTCCGGAGAAATTCTGCGCTGTTATTGTAAATAATGACTTTTCCGACGTTAAGCCCATTGATTTCGAGATCAAGGATCGTATCTCGATGGACGACGGCATCATGGATGTTTTCGCTCAATCCGGGCGCTGTTTCGAATAAAACATCTCCGTCCAAATCCAGCACCACGTAATCCAAGTCCGTCGGGTTCTGGTATTCGCCGGGCTTTTGGTGGTTTCTGGCATTTTGCGGGAGTTGGATTGCCTCCGGCGGAGACGGGCTGCTCAGCCGCTCCCAGTTATTCTGTATCGTCTGCACGACCTCATTGACTGCGACGGCATCCAGGGAAGAATCGTTTTTTTTGACGCAAAAGACCAGGAGTGTCAGGATTTCTATTAAAAAAAGAAACATCAAACTGATCACAAAGCGCTGGTTTTTCATTGCTTTCCTCCACAAAATCTGTAACCGTCGCCCCAGACGGTCAGAATATATTCCGGTTTCCCCGGATCCCGTTCGATGGCTTCACGGAGCTTACGGATATGGACATTCAGGGTTCCGTCTCCTGTAAATTTGTCCTCCCATACATTTTCGAACAGTTCCTGCTTTGAAACGACTTTATTTTCATGCCGGATCAGGAAGGACAGCAGCTTGAATTCCAGTGATGTCAGCCTGACCTGCTTTTTGCCCGCCACTACCTGTCTGGTATCAAAATCAACTGTGAGCCATTCATCGGAATAGGAAGTGTCGGCCTGCTGTCCGCAGCGCTTCAGAACAACTTTCACTTTCGCGAGAAGGACACTGAGGGAACAGGGCTTTTGAATATAATCATCACCGCCGATATTTAACGCGATGATCTGATCGTCGTCGCTTGTCCGTGCGGAAATAAATAGAATGGGGACATCTGTCTTTTCCCGGAGCTCTTTGCAAAGCTCGAAACCACTGCTGTCACCGAGATTGATATCGAGCAGCAGGAGCCGGGCTGTGTGTTCTTTAAAAAATTCCCGGCATTCCGAAGCACTGTGTGCGACTGCGGTCTTGACTCCGAACAGGTTGAAATATTCCGCTGTGCTGTCTGCGAGAAGTTCTTCGTCATCTATAATGAAACAATCGTATTTCATGGCGGGCCTCCTGGATAAAAGACTGTGTAACGGTTCAAGACAGTATGCCTCTGAAACTGCACTTTAAACCGTTATAAAATTACTTTGTAAAAATCAGTATAACTTGTTGGAACAAGAATGGCAACCGTTTTTAATGGACAGACACCCGTTACAGTTCACTCCCCGTTATAGTTCACGGCCTAACCGGCCGCAAACTGTAACGCATCCAGCCCATTGAAAAGTCGCCTTCGGCGGTCCTAAGCGCCTGTGACGCTTGTTTAGGACGGACCGAAACGGAGTGTAGACGGGCTAGATGCCTGAAAACGCAGCTTTATCGGCCGGATGCCTTGCAGCGGGATGCAAGGCACCGTGAATAGTAATCACTCCCCAGCCAATCACTACGCTGATTGGCTGGGAGGATGCACGCTGCGCTAACTCCTTACGTTTGCAGCCTGAAAATCAGAACAGCAGCACCAGTACCTGCTCTCCCCACAGAACCGTAATTGCCATCCCCATACACAGAAACGGCCCAAATGCAATCCGTGATTTTCTCTGTGCTTTTCCTGCTGCCAGCATCCGCGCGCCATATGCTGCTCCCAAAAATATCGCAATCCCAAGCGCCAGCAGGCTGTGTCTCCATCCCAAAAACACACCGCAGGCAGCCATCAGCTTGATATCCCCTCCCCCAAAAGCTCCCGGTATACAGAGTGTAATCACCAGGAGCGGCAGGCTTGCGGAACATAAACCAATGATCCGGTCCGTTAGTCCAAGCTCCGGAAAAAACAGAATGGAAAGCAGGCTGACCCCCAGTGCGGCCAGCACGAGTTGATCCGGAATGGTCATCGTCTTTCTGTCGGTCTGCGCCACGACAGCCAGCACCCCCAAGAACAGTCCTGCCACTGCGGCTCTCCCAGCAGATTCTGGAAAATACATGGACGCCGCAAAAACTGAAATCACATGAAATCTATTCAAAAATCTGAGTCTCCTTTGTATGATATGTCAAATGCCGCAACATTTTCTTAAATTATATACTGACTCCATTCCTATGTAAACGCTGTCCACAGAAAAATCATAGTTATACTAAGGAATTGGTTACAGTTCACACCCTAGTACATCATTGCGTATATAATGATGAATAATGTGACTGATATTTTTGTCAGGACAAGGCGGAGGAAAGAGGCGATGCGGTGGCATCGTTGATTGACGACAACGCAGTACTGGCAGAAATAGCAGGTGCAGAATTCATCGTTAATTACGCAATGATGTACTAGCCAGGTGTGAATTGTAACAATTTTTGAAAATGCAGTAAGAGAAAGACGAAAAAGGATTGCATATTTGTTTATAAAGTGTTAGAATAACATCAGTGGCATAGTATTGGTGTAGGCAGTTAAACTTTTCTTACTATTATAAAAGGTTTGATTGCCTTTTTGCGTTCAATGGAATGCTGATGAACTTCGAGTCAAGAGCGCTGTGAGACATTTATTTTTCAATCATTTTCATTGACAAAAAAAATGGGATGATATATGATAAGAGTACATTTTTACTCTATTGCAATGGTGGGGAGACGCTTTCGTAATGTGAAATGCGCGAAAGCGTCTCCCGTATTTTTACAAGAAAGGAGGATGCTTATAGTGACAAAGGAGTTTCTAGAAAAAAGGTACAAGCCCGGAAGAAGGGAGAATTCATTCTATATGGATATGCCCGGGAGCGCAAAATCAAAAGAATATGCTATATATTCGAGGGATTTTGCGGGATATTCGTACCATATAGATAAAGCCACGGGATCGTTAGTTCGGGATGAGTTAAAATAGTTCGTGGCTGTATAAGAAGATGGCAGGATATATAATTGAGCTTTATAAGAATATCATTTCAGATGGAGATTATTGGGGAGAACAGGGGTATAAGGATGCTTCATTAAAAGGTAAGGCATTCATTACATACGGTGCATTTGATAAGATGGCGATATCAAGGACGAATGCGTTTTCGAGAATGCGAGATATGTCGAAATTATCCAGAAGTTGGATTGGTGACAGGCAGACGATACTTTTATATGAACTCTCCGAAGAAAACAGAGTCATTTATAATGATATGGGAGAAGAGCCGGGAATTTACGTAATCCCAGATGATGGCGGTAGTATGCGTCGTAGCGATTCTCTGTTTATTGGTATAACGGTTCTACAGTTTAGGAACAACCCACAGGACACAGAAGTAGATGTTAAGGAACTTTTGGAAAACTGCCGGAAGAATATATTACATATTGTGAAAGAACAGGGCGATTCATCAACAAACGTGGATTGCTCTGTTTTTGGTGTTTTGGGTTCGTATGGCGTAGCGGTGTTATGGGTATCAGATCAGTTTGTTGAGATACTGCGGCTGATTAATTTTATAAAAGGAAAGGATATCTGTGCGGCGGTAACAGATTCTATTCCGGAAAATTCTGTTTTGTTGTCTGCATTTACGATCTTCGCAAAAAACATTTTGCCGAATGAGATTGTTAACGCAAAGTTGCCTTCGGTGAAGGGAAAAGCGATTTTACAAGTGACCTTACAAACCAATTTAAATGACAGTATCATAGATGAATTGGAGCAAAAGATTCCTGGAATAGAAAGTTTTCATAGTGCAGGCGAACATGACCTGTTGTTGTTTACCGATGCCAAGAATTTATATAATCGTTTTGAAAAGAAGGAAATATTTGATCCGCAAAACCATTTTTATAGAGATCATATATTACAGACAAATTTGGAATTGTGTGAGACAATTACGAAGGATGGGTTGACAGATATCTTGCCTTTGTCTTTGGAACGTGAAGAAAAAAAGGGTGCGAATTGGTACGATGAAAATTTGCAGAAAAAGGTAGAGGAAAGTTATGATTTGCTCAGACGCAGGTTTTTTGAATACTTTCCGAAGACGGCGGGAATGGTAGATTCACTGGATTTGCTGTACGGGGATTACCTTTCCAAGATCGCGACGGTATCTAATATCATGTGGGCAGAAGATTTTGCGCATCATTTTCTAGCTATTTTGAATGTTCTGAACAAAAATTTGGAAATAGTTGTGACTGGTGAAACAGCAATATCTACTGTTGATGTTCTTAAGGATTTTCGGGAAATTTTAAATTGTTTTGAGTACCAGATTGTGCATATTGCAGAATCTAATAACTTGGTTTTAGATACTCCCAAATGCCATTTGAGGTATACAGGGCAGAATAATCTTACTCTTTATGCGTATTTTGGCATTGTGAAAGATATTATAGAATTGATATATTCTATGCAGCGTATGTGTAAACAATCACAGCTTATACCATTAATTTTGGTTGACACGGTACCGATTATTCAGAGCGTTTTATTCAGTGATTATGGAGAACCTGATGAAGATCGGGTTCTAATAATCAGCCTTCCAATGATGGCGTTGTATAGTATTCCGGCATATAGTCCGTATCTGTTCCACGAGTTGTATCACTATGCCGTACCGGAGGATCGGGCGATTAGAAATTGGAAAAAAGGCAGTTGCCTTGTTACGATGGGAATCGCAAATGTTATAAAGTGGCTACTTTACTCAAAGACACAAGGGCTAGCAATGAAAGATGTTGTAGGTATTGTCAGCCATATATTATTGCCTTATATTTACAGCATTGTAACAGTTTGTTATCATGATGAGATCATGGAAGAAATACAAAGCAGGGATATAACCGGGCTGACAAAAGAGCAGGCTAATAAAAAAATACCTTCATGGGGAATCTATGAAGAAAATCTGATACAGGATTTGAAAAGCCTGGTTTCAGACACGAAGGATGCAGTACTGGAAGATAATCTGGTATATTTGGCGCTTCGGAATCTATTTTATGAGAAGGAGGCAATAAAAAGAAGGGCAGAGCAATGGATGTCTTATGAAGCATCTTTTGATTCTGGAGATAAAGAGAAGATCAAACATGAGATGTCCAGCTTCATGGATTCCCTAGTGGGTCTGGTAGAGAATATTGATGGAAAAAATAAGACTGAAGTTTTCAGAGGTTTGATTCATTCTACACAACTTCCGCCGGAAGATTTGATAGACTTAGAAGAGTTGATTGATGTATCAGTTGCTTTGAGTGAGGTCTTGTGTGACATACCGATGGTGGAACTGGCAGGTATGGATGTTACGATTTATTTACTCAGCTATGTGAAAATTCGGAAAGATATTTTGAAAAAAGGAGATTGTGAAGTCCAAATGCAGGACTTTATCCGAGTGGGAATTGTCATTGATTATTTCCTGGGCTTTCATGTGAGCGCAAATGAAAATCGAAAAAAGATAGAGGCTGTCCGTGAAGATTTTGTGAATTCTTATATAGGTTTATACTACAGTGAGCATAGGGCAGGAAAACAGAGTTCTTTGAAAACATATTTGGAAGTGCTGGCAGATGAAGCGGGAAAATGGTTTGACGATTTGAAAATATGGTACAAACAGTATGCGGCTACATATCGTATATACAGCAGTTTATTTCAGAGTATCCTGATGGAGTCTGAAATAAAGAAACGAATCGGGGAAAATAAGAGAGAGATAAGAAACAGGTTTTCTGGTTTGAAAACAGTTGAGTACTATTATGCAGTAAAAGCATATGGATATGGTCTTAGGTCGATTATTGCGAATAATCATTTATACTCGGAAAAATGTAAACGGGATGAAATAAAGATAATACATGATGATTTCCAAAAACAAGTATTTGAAATGAATATTTACGCGATTCAAAAGTATCAAAAGCAAAAAAGATTTGGAGAATTGAATCAGATGTGCGATGATCTGTACGATAAAAATGCTCCATATGGTTTTGATAAGAAAAAGATAAAAAGTCCTGAGAATATCTTTGCTGATCCAGTAAGAGTAAATCTGGAAAGACGTGGTAATGAAAAAATTTATTACAGATACACGGTAGATGGCATTGAAAGCCTGTGCGGTATTATCAGTACCATTTCAGAAACTTTTTCCAAGCAGGACAGACATGTATATAAGAATAAGAATCTGAATCATAATTTGTGGTATAGAGGTCATCAGAAAGAGGAATATAAACTACTGCCGACTGCTATGAGAAGATACAAGACGGTGTCAAATACATATAAGAGTTTATTTTTCTATCAGAGAAAGGCGTATGAGGAGTTTAAGTTCCGGGCAGATACGTCCTCTGACCACATAGATAAAACGGGATTTACAGATTGTGACTATCTGGCATTGATGCAGCATTATGGCGCTCCGACTATATATATGGACTGGTCGGAAAGTGCTATTCAAGCTCTATATTTTGCGCTTGAGGCATACATAGACCCCAAAAAAGCGAATGAGCAGAATGATAAAAACGCAATCTTATATATACTTCACCCGAATCTTTATAATAAGGCAAGAAATGAGATTATGAAAATTTCATTTGAAGAGGGTACGGATCGTAAGCTTGATGAGTTAATGGAAAAAACGATTCAGGAAAATACGGACAGACTCCCAAACCTTTCGGTGGATTATAACAAAGACACATATGCAATGTTCTTGCTCGGTAGAAACGAAGATGAGTCAAGTATAAAAAAACCGAAATTAAAACGAATCGATACTCTTTATGATGAAGAGGAAAAAGAGAGGCTTTTGTATTTGCCGTTGGCTATTTATTCATCCAGAGCAAATGCGAGAATTCGGGCGCAGTTTGGAATGTTCACGGCATTTAATATTTACACTCAGCCAAGAATGAATCAGGATTTTGACTATATGGCTTTTGAAGCGATACAAGAGTTCTATTTGGATTATTTCAAAGATGCACGTCCATTTATGTATTGTGTCGTAATCAAAAATGACAGTAAGAAAAAAATTGCTGACTGGCTAAAGGCAATGGGGGTTTCAAAAGAAATGATTTATCCGGAATTGTCGAATATAGGCGAACGAATTTAAACGCGCGATTCAGGATATGATAAAAAACACCTCTGTTTTGTGAGATGATAGAAACGGAGGTGATTTGTTTTGGAAAGAATTGAAAATCGTTATTGCTTACATTCGATAAATGACTGGCTTTTGGCTCAGGATCAGGGGCTTGTAAAGAAAATTAAAAGGGAACAGGACTCTCTGGAAAATATATTGGAGTTGGCTGGATGTGATTGCTTGCCAATGAGTGTTGTATGTGCCAGACATAATGGCAATAACTATATGCTGGCAGATGAACAATGGGACAAGCTGTTTCGTTTTTTGAAAAATGAGATTGTCATATATGATGGAGAACACAGAAGCATACATTTTAGAGATCTGCCAGCTTTCAAACAGCAGAGAATTTTGGAAGCACAGGTTTGCTCTGTTTGGGTGTCCGTTGATAATAATACTAAGTAGAGATTCCCACTTTTTAGTTACGGTTTGCATCCGGCGAGGGTGTGAACCAATGTCATTTAGTTAAATATTAGGTTAGATTCTATTATAGGGTCTAACCTAAATTCTTGATTTTTTCTACTATAGGAAACTTCTCCGAATTTTCCTATAGAATAAAAACCCTCCGGGGATGCGCACTGCGGCGTATGAGGTAGATGTCGCAACGCGACCGCCGCAGCCGCGCTTCGGCGCGAGTGTGCGTCGAGACGCACACTTTTCTTGTTCTATAGGAAATTTCTCCGAATTTTCCTATAGAACAAAACCCTCCGGGGGATGCGCACTGCGGCGTATGAGGTAGATGTCGCAATGCGACCGCCGCAGGCGCGAGTTTCGCAAGCGAAACTCTTTGTTCTAAAAGTTCCCCTGAATAGGTTGACAAAGGTTCAAAAATGTGTGGCTGCCCTCGCTGCTGATTGTTTTTCTGAAGTAGCGAGGGCGGCCCTTTGAAGTTGACTATTGCGTCCATCCAGAAAAAGATTTCACACGGTGTAAAAAGTTCCCGGCAGACAGGCTCCTGACATTCCTGGTTTCAGAAGGCTCGGATTGATATGCTACAGATTACCGTTTCCTTCCATACAGGTACAGTATAGCGGAGTTCCCGGTTCGGTTCATGATTCTCTGTGCGGAGAAGTGTCAGGGATTAAGAGTCCTGAACAGCCCCTTCACGGTCGGATAGATCTGGCGGAATTTCTGATACCGTTCCTCATACTTCGCCACAAGCTCCGGCTCCGGCTCTACGGTATCTACCACCTTCACCAGTTTCTGCGCTGCCTCTTCCACATCGGAGTATTCTCCGCAGCCCACGGCCGCCAGGATTGCTCCTCCATATCCCGGGCCTTCCTCACTCTCAATGACATCCACTTTCAGATTCATCACATTGGCAATGATCTTTTTCCAAAGAGGGCTTTTTGCCCCGCCGCCGCATATCTTGGTGCGTTCGATCTGGACTCCTAAGCTTCGTGCCACCTCCAGAGAATCCCGCAGGCCAAATGCCACGCCTTCTAACACCGCCTGTGTCATGTCCTCTCTTGTGGTATCCATGGTCATGCCGATAAACGTTGCCCTTGCCTGCGGGTCGTTATGCGGAGAACGTTCCCCCATCAGGTAAGGCAGATAAAATACCTGGTTCTCGCCCAGCTTCGTGATTCCCTCCTGCTCTTTTCCATACTCGGTTGTCTTCAGGACTTCATCCATCCACCACTTGTTGCAGGATGCCGCGCTCAGCATGCAGCCCATGAGATGATAATATCCGTCCGCATGGTCAAAGGAATGCAGGGCATTATGCTCATCCACCCCAAAGGATTTGCTGGAAATAAAGATCGTCCCGGAGGTTCCCAGGGAAATGTTGCACATACCATCCCCCACGGTTCCTGTTCCGACAGCCGCCGCCGCATTGTCTCCTGCCCCGGCGATCACCTTCACTGACTCCGGCAACCCCATCTCCCCGGCCAGTTCTTCCTTTACTGTTCCAACCACTTCATAGCTTTCATAGAGCTTCGGAAGCTGTGTTTCCCTGATACCACAGATTTCCAGCATTTCTTTGGACCAGCGGCGATTCTTTACATCCAGAAGCAGCATGCCGGAAGCGTCCGAATAATCCGTACAATGTACACCGCTCAGACGATAAGCAAGATAATCTTTAGGCAGCATAATTTTTTCGATCTTATTAAAATTCTCCGGCTCCCGTTCCTTCATCCAGAGGAGCTTCGGCGCCGTGAATCCTGCAAATGCGATATTTGCCGTGTACTCCGACAATTTCTCTTTGCCGATCACTTCATTCAGGTAGTCCGTTTGTTTCCCTGTGCGCCCGTCATTCCAGAGGATTGCCGGGCGAATCACCTGATCCTCCTTATCCAGTACGACCAGCCCGTGCATCTGGCCGCCGAAGCTGATGCCCGCGATCTGGCTTTTATCGCAGTCCTGAATCAGCTCTTTGATCCCGCTGACACACTGCGTATACCAGTCCTCCGGGTTTTGCTCCGACCAGCCCGGATTTGGAAAATATAGCGGGTACTCTTTTGAAACGATATTATGAATCTTCCCTTTTTCATCCATCAGAAGAAGCTTTACTGCGGAAGTCCCAAGATCTGCTCCAATATATAACATCTGTTTGTCCTCTCTTTCTTCTTTCCGGAACGTGCCTGGAAAGTAAATATAAAGCATAGGATAGCGCAATTTTTACTGCGCTATCCGTACGAAAACGTATAAGTTGCAAGAGCAATCCCCATTGCCGAAGGCAATTTTCATGGGATTGCGGCGTATCTGCGAAGGTACTGAGCAGATACCCTGGAAATACAATAAATTCCAGGCACATTCCAAAACAACATTCGTTTTTTTCATACTCACGGTAAGATTCACTTGCTGTTTTTACTTCCAGGGACTCTCCGTAGGATAACGTACTCCTGCCGGCTGGTTATAGCCAATCTCTTCTACCGGGACACCAATGTACTTGAACACCTCAAACAGTGCTTTTCCATAGTTGCCGAATGCCACCGCGCCGTGATGCGGGTAGTTGCCTTCGATCAGGACATGACGGTAGAATCTTCCCATCTCCGGAATGGCAAACACACCGATGGCTCCAAAGGAACGGCTGGCTACCGGGAGCACCTCACCCTGTGCGATGTATGCCCGCAGCTTATTGTCCGCCGTGCTCTGCAGACGGTAGAATGTAATATCGCCAGGCTTGATATCTCCTTCGAGCGTTCCCTGTGTTACCTCTTCCGGGAGTGATCTTGCCATAATCAACTGATATCTCATTTCACAGAAGGACAATTTACTGGAAGCCGTATTTCCGCAGTGGAATCCCATAAATGTATCCTTGTGGGTATAAGAGTACTTTCCTTCAATGTCCTCCTTGTACATGTCCGCCGGCACATTGTTGTTGATGTCCAGCAGGGTTACGGCATCCTCGCTGACTACGGTTCCGATAAATTCACTCAGTGCACCGTAAATATCTACCTCGCAGGATACCGGAATCCCCTGTGCGGTCAGACGGCTGTTTACATAGCATGGTACGAATCCGAACTGTGTCTGGAATGCCGGCCAGCACTTTCCTGCGATTGCTACATATTTGCGGTATCCCCTGTGCTCCTCGATCCAGTCTTTCAGAGTGATCTCATACTGTGCAAGCTTTTCCAGAATCTCCGGCTTCTTATTGCCTGCGCCAAGCTCTTCTTCCATTTCCTTTACAACAGCCGGGATCCTTTCATCTCCTGCGTGCTTATTGAACGCTTCAAACAGATCCAGTTCCGAATTTTCCTCAATCTCTACGCCCAGATTGTAAAGCTGTTGAATCGGCGCGTTGCATGCCAGGAAATTCAGCGGACGAGGCCCGAAGCTGATGATCTTCAAGCTGTTCAGGCCGATGACCGCCCTCGCGATCGGACGGAATTCTGCGATCATATCCGCACACTCATCCGCTGTCCCGATAGGATATTCCGGAATATATGCTTTTACATTACGAAGCTTTAAATTGTAGCTGGCATTCAGCATTCCACAGTAAGCATCCCCTCTTCCCTGGATCAGGTTGCTTCCCGTCTCTTCTGCCGCTGCTACGAACATCTTCGGGCCGTCGAAATGCTTTGCGAGCAGTGTCTCTGAGATCTCCGGTCCAAAGTTTCCAAGATATACAACCAGTGCGTTGCATCCTGCCTTCTTGATATCTTCCAGAGCCTGTACCATGTGAATCTCGCTCTCTACGATACAGATCGGACATTCATAAATATCCGCCTCACCATATTTTTCCTTGTAAGCTTTCATCAAAGCCTGGCGTCTGGAAACAGACAGACTCTCCGGGAAACAATCTCTGCTCACTGCAACAACTCCGATTTTTAATTCTGGTATATTTTTCATAATAAATATCCGCCTTTCGTTTTTATATAGTTTTTTCTGTTTTCAGATACGGCCGCAATTCCTGGAAAATATCTGCGCCCGCTTTGTCTTGTCTTTACGCAATACTGATATTTTCACCCTTCAGTCCGCAGAACGCGCCTTCGATCCCTGCCTCCGGGTGGGCGATGAGCCATTTATTTTTCGCTGTGATCAATCGGTCTTCTCCAGCTTCTCCAATGGGGAAGGTGAGTTCCGTATTCGTCCCCGCCGGAAGAATCACTACGCAGCGAAAGCCTCCGTCTGCCGCAGTGCAGGGAGCGTAATGCAGGGTTGTCGCATACATTTCCACGGCTGTCCCCGCAGGTACAAAAAATGCCTCCGTCAAAGAAGTATCATACGTATGATCCGCCTGGATATCCTGCTGTGCACCTACCAGCAGAATCAGATCCGTTACTGCGATATCCACCTCACTGGAGCGGTGATATTCCAGAGCATTGAGCCTGTAATTATCTCCGTTGCAGTATCCCATCTGGATCGGCAGCCCGCCAAAGGCACGGTTTTTAAAATTCTCTGCCTCCGGCAAAGCCTCCAGTTCCTCCACGGACGGAACGTAGATCACTTCTTTCGGCAGAGGCGTGTGTTCCATCTCTTTCAGTATCCTGGTCAGGTCATACCCCTCCAGGACCTTTCCATACCTGCCAAAGGAATGGTCCGTTACTTTCTGAATGTTCATCATGATTCCTCCTAACGATAATGATGAAAGCGTCAAAAGGTATTTTGACGCTTGTGATACACGGATTTCTCCGTGCTTTGCGCTTCTGGAATCATAATAACAATTATTTTTGTACTTTTCCACCAATAAATTATCTAATCCATGTCACTTTCTTGTCCTTTTGCTGCAATTGGCCGTCAGATTCTGAAACCGCAGGGATTGACAACTCTTATAAGCCCTTCTTCCTGCTCTGGTTCTTCCGGTATTCACTTGGCAGTATCCCATATTTCTTCTGAAATGCCTTCGAGAGAGCCTTGCTGTTCGGAAATCCATTGTTCATTGCAGTCTCGCTGATCGTGTGTTCCGTGTTGGCCAGTTCCCGGAAGGCGCGTTCCACCCGGATGTTCTGGAGAAAGGATTTATAATTGATTCCGGCATATTTCTGAAACATCCGCGACAGATACGTCGGCGAATAGCCAAAGATTCCTGCCAGCGCCTCCAGCGACAGATCCGATGCATAGTTTTCCTTTATATAATCCGTAATCAGAGAAAGCCTGTTCAGATTCTTATGCCATTTTACCATGTCCGATGTCACATCTGTCTCCCGATATTCGGTGACCAGAAGGTACAGCAGCATATAGTACAGCCCCTTCACCTTCATCTCATACCCGCAGGCCTGATCCTCATAGGCTCCGTAAATATCCCGGATCAGCTCCATAACCTGCTCGTCCTGCGGCAGAGAAGCATGGGTAAATCGTATGAACTGTTCCCCGGTATAATAATCCTCAAAAGTCTTCAATGGTATCTGAAGCACGATCGTACGATTCGGCTCCGGGGAGTCTATGGAATGGATCTCATTGGAATTGACGAGCATAAATTCTCCTGTCCGCAGAGGATATGCCTCCTCATTCAGATAAAATTTTAATGTTCCCTCATACACGGCAAATAACTCTACCGACCTGTGCCAGTGCTTATCCCGGACATAATTGCCCTCTCCGCCCTCAAACAAAAATACCTTAAAGGGAAGCCCCTGATTGGGCATAATTAATTCATGACTAAATTCCATCTGCCTGTACATTCCCTTCCTGCTTTTTCAAATGATTGGTGAAATTAAATCTTGTTTTTGTCGTTTAAATCGGTATTTTCTGGCTCTTGTACAAGATTTAATTATGTGTTTTGCTCTATTTTGCAGAAACATTTAGGCCATATCTTTCTGCGTATTGCATTACATATCGTTCAATCTCCCTCATCTGTTCTGCTGTTTTCGGATTCGAATAGGGGATTCTGCGGATGATCCTGGAGATATAATCATTTTCCACAATAATGTCCATGCTTTCCCGAAAGTTGATATCAAAAAAATAGGCAATGTAGGACACCCAGTAATCCATTGCTGTGATGCGGTCTGCGGACAGGATACACTTGTTTTGGAATATGGCTTCGTAGATGCCGGGAGAGATTTCCTGGGAACCGATTTCTGTCTCGGAAATTCCGAGAAAGGTTTCCGTAGCATCCGCCAGTTTCACCCGGCAGTTATCCAGTTTATCCGCGTCGCGGATGATTTTGGCATGGAGAAGCGTTCTGGCATCGGAAACGCCGTTCAGGCTGAAATCGCTGTGTTTCGCAATTGCGGTGCGGATGAGAGGATCCCAGGCGGAATCTTCCAGAAACTTTCGGATCATGCCTTCCTCGAAAAGTACCTGCACTCCATAGGCCGCATGGTCCATGGTATCAGGCTCGAAGCTGTCAAAACGCTTGAGCTGTTCGAAACGGCCCAGGTCATGCAGGAGGGCAATCAGTTTTGCAAGTTCCGTATCTTCTTCGGAAAGACCCATTCGGCGGGCAATGTTTGCGGCCTGTCCGACGACTCCGTAGGTATGGACGATTTTCAGGCGTACTTTATCGTCCGTGCGGTCATAGCCATTTAAATAAGCTTCAAAATTTTTTCTGGCAAGAGTATAATTCATGATGGTCAGCTCCTTAACGAATTTCTACAACTCCTTAGGAAAGTTATTTCCATACAGTTCCTTAAATGATCCATTAGATTATAGTACCGTATCCCATATGATTTCAATCCATAATTTGAGAAAACTTTATATCAGACATATTTTGCGGAAATCTGTGCATGCTAAGACAAGAGAAATGAAGTAAGGTTTACGGACATATCTGTGAGGGATCGAGTAGATATGAGATGAATAAAAACGGCAGAGGCCGATTAGCATAAGAGGTGGAGCGGCATGAAAAGGGAATCCATATGGCAGCAGACGACAAACATTCCGATGAGGCCGGAGCTTCCGGGAAAGATCAGTACGGATATTGCAGTCATAGGCGGCGGGCTGGCGGGAATTCTTACGGCCCATTTTTTGGAGCAGAGCGGGCGGCAGTGCGTCGTCCTGGAGGCGGATCGAATCGGGAGCGGTCAGACCGGGCATACGACGGCAAAGGTCACGTCACAGCATGGTCTGATTTACCAGAAGCTGATGCATTGTGCCGGAAAAAAGCAGGCGGAACAATATGCCAGGATCAATCAGGAAGCGATTGAAAGATATAAGATTCTGATTGAAAAATACCATATTGACTGTGACTGGGAGGAATGTCCGGCCTGTCTGTACACGAAGGACAACGCCAGGGCGCTGCGGGACGAGTACCATGCGGCAAAGGAACTGGGACTTCCGGTCGAATTGAAGAAAGAGACAGAATTGCCCTTTGAGGTGGAGGAAGCACTGTATTGCAATGGGCAGGCATGTTTTCATCCGTTGAAATTCCTGCAGGTCATGGCGGAGGGACTTCGGATTTATGAAAAGACAAAAGTATTGCAGGTGAAGCCTCACATCCTGACGACCAGCCGGGGAACCGTGGAGGCGGAGAAAATCGTGTTTGCCTGTCATTACCCTTTTGTGAACAGACCGGGATATTATTTTCTGCGGATGCATCAGGAACGGAGTTATGTACTGGCATTGAAAGGAGCGCAGACATTACATGGGATGTACCTTGGTATAGACAGGGAGGGGCTGTCCTTCCGCCCTGCCGGTGAAATGCTGCTGCTGGGAGGCGAAAATCACAGGACAGGAGAAAATCCCAGGGGAGGGCAGTATGAATATCTGCTTCACCAGGCGGAACTATGCTGGCCGGGGAAGTGTTGGAGAGAGAATGAAAACGCGGTTCCCTGGTCGGCCCAGGACTGTATGACGCTGGACGGGATTCCCTATATCGGGCAGTTCGGAAGAAAAACAGAAGACTGGTTCGTGGCGACGGGATTTGGAAAATGGGGGATGACCTCGTCCATGGCGGCGGCAATTCTGCTGACGGATCTCATCTGCGGGCGGGAAAATCCATGCGCGGAAGTATATTCTCCGGAGCGGATTCACGCGGCGGTATCCGCGAAACCATTTCTGACGGAAGGAATGTACGCGGCGGTGAATCTACTCAGACAGAAACTGATCCCGCCGAAAGAAAAGCTGGAACAGATTCGGCCGGGGCACGGCGGAGTGGTGGAATATAACGGAGAGAAAGCGGGAGTGTATAAGGCGGAGGACGGGGAGGTATTTGCAGTCTCCGTGAAATGTCCGCACATGGGCTGCCAGCTTGTGTGGAATCCGGATGAGAAGAGCTGGGACTGCCCCTGCCATGGCTCCAGGTTCGATTACCGGGGAAGGCTCATAGACGGGCCGGCGCAGACGACATTAGAAGAGGAATTCCCGCATAAAAAATAATAATACACAGGACAAGAGCGGTGTGTTATAATTTTCGTAGAAAATGGTAATTGCTCAGGACAGCAGATATCCTGCCGTTCTGAAAAATTATGAATTTATCAACAGCCGCGGGGAGGAAACAGGATGGAAAATCGGACAATTTATAAAAAGGTCATACCGGAGAAGTCCGCGGTTTATGCGGATTTTCCGGATTCTTTGAGCCAGGAGATCAGAGAATATCTGAGCTCCCGCAAGATTTTCCGCCTCTACACCCATCAGGCAGAGATGTATGAGGCGGCAATAAGCGGCTCCAACGCAGTAATCACCACCTCAACCGCCAGCGGAAAGACCTTAAGCTTCCTTCTTCCGGTTCTGCAGCAGATTCTGGAAAATCCGCTGACCAGGGCGGTGTTCCTGTATCCGACCAAGGCGCTTGCCGGCGACCAGTACCGTGCCCTGGCGCCGATCCTGGAATACTTTGGGCCGGGGCGCATCTCGGCGGGGGTATACGACGGTGATACGATGCCGGCAGAGCGCAGCCGCATCCGTAAAAGTGCCAATATCATTCTCACAAATCCGGAAATGCTCAATTCGGCGTTTCTCCCGAACCACAGCAAGTATGGATTTGATTTTATCTTCTCCAATCTGAGATACATAGTGATCGATGAACTACACAGCTACCGGGGAGCATTCGGCGCGCATCTGACCAATATATTCCGCCGGATGAAGAGGATCTGCAATTATTATCAGTCCGCTCCGCAGTTCCTGTGCAGCTCCGCTACCATCGCCAATCCGGTGGAGCTGGCAGAGCAAATCTGCGGGAATTCCTTTGTGCTGATCAGCAGGGACGGTTCTCCGGCACCGGAAAAGGAATATCGTATCATACAGCCGCCCCAGATCAAAGGCTCCAACGATAAGATTTACGGCAGAAAATCGGCCTCCTCCGTTGCCTCGGAACTGATTTGCCGGCTGGTGGAGGAGGAACGGCATTTTATTACATTTGCCAAATCCAGGAGAAATGTGGAAGTGATCTTAAAGGAAGCCAGAGACAAGCTGGATGAGGCAGCCATTCCGGGC
Source organism: Faecalicatena sp. (assembly GCA_009774255.1). Classification (GTDB taxonomy): domain Bacteria; phylum Bacillota; class Clostridia; order Lachnospirales; family Lachnospiraceae; genus Schaedlerella. The sequence continues at coordinate 17,037 of VSNK01000021.1, read as the reverse complement.
AGCAGGAACAGTGGAAAAATTGCCGGTTACCGGGGTGGATATACACCGCTGGAGCGAAAAGAAATTGAGCGGAAGATGCTCAGCGGAGAGCTGTTCGGGCTGATTTCTACCAATGCACTGGAGCTTGGAATTGATATCGGAAAGCTGGATTCCACGGTGCTTGCAGGCTATCCGGGAACCAGGGCTTCCTTCTGGCAGCAGACCGGGCGGGCCGGGAGAGGCGGTGAGAAATGCGTCAATTATCTGATTCTGGCGAATCAGCCTTTTGATCAGTATATGGCCATAGATCCGGAATGGCTGTTTTCTATAAAAAGTGAAAATGCCATTGTGGATCCGAATAATCTGCTGATCGAGCTTGCACATGTCCGGGCTGCGGCGGCGGAAATGCCCTTGACAATGGACGATATCGGACTGTTTCCAGATCTGGGAGAGATCATTCCGGTCTTATTAAATGCGGAAGAGGTAAAGAGCGCTTCCGGACGTTTCGCCTGGGCCGGGCCGGCTTTTCCGGCAGGAGACTATAGCCTCCGGAACATGGACAAGACCCGTTTCCAGTTGATTCTCGATGAAAGTCAGGCATCCTCCGGGGAAAACGGAAAGAGAGCTTTCGGGGGGCAGGCGATCACGGAGATGGATGAATCTCAGGCGTACCACGAACTGCATCCGGGAGCGGTCTATATGCATGAGGGCGCGCTCTATGAGGTGCTGCAGCTCGACCTGACCGCAAGGATTGCCCATGCCGTTCCCTTTTCCGGCAATTATTATACCGTTCCGGCAGGGAATATGGACACAAAGATCCTGCAGGTGTTTGAGGAATCAGATTTTGGACGGACACAGGTACATTTCGGCGATATCAATATCAACGAAGTGATCTATATGTTCAAGAAGCTGCAGTTCCATAATCATCAAAATCTGGGATATGCGGAGCTGCCGCAGCCTCTTGGAAAGGATTATGATACCGAGAGTACCTGGATCGATATTCCGGAAAATGTGATTGAAGTCTATCATAGCCTGCTGATGCCGGCAGCCAACGGCGAGCTGGTACTGAACAATCATTTTGAAGGCATTTCCCATGCTGTCAAAAACGCGGCAATGATGGTTACCATGACAGCACGGGATGATATTGACGCAGTGATTTCCGGCGGTGTCATACGCATGGATGAGGAGACGGATGCCGAGGAGACGGATGCCAAGAAGACGAATGCCGAGAGGACGGAAACGGATTCCTCTTTGGAGAGAAATGTCTTTCGGCAGCAGGTGTCCCTTTATATCTATGACAGATATGAGGGCGGACTGGGATATTCGGAGAAGATCTATGATCTGGTGCCGCAGATTATAGAGAACGCGGTCCGCATGGTCAGCGGGTGTACCTGCGAAAATGGCTGTCCCGCCTGTGTGGGGGATTATAGTCTGGACAAGAGGATGGTGCTCTGGGGATTGAAAAATCTGACAGAACAATCAGAGCCGCCGCAGTATTGCGGAAAATATGAGGAGAAGGAGCTTCCTGTTATCCACAGAAAATATACGTTTTCGAAGCTGCAGGAACAGTGGCCCCTGTTTTGTGAAAGTGCGGTTCAAAACGGAGAAAGAGGCGCGGCATTCCTGCCTACGGTGAAGCATGTGGAAATCAAAGGCCACAGTCTGGTTCTCAACGTGGAGAATACATTTTACAAAAATTGGCTCGAGGAGCGGGAGAACAGGAAAGCTTTAGAAAGTATACTGCGGCGCTTTGTGGAATGTCCGCCGGGGATGACGTTAGAAATACATGCGGAGGAAGATCTTGAAAAAACAAAGAAGACAAAAGAAAAGCTGCGGAGACGATATCGGAAAGATAATAAGGTTCTGTCATCAAAATGAAAGTTTATTTCATGACAGATCGTAAGCGGGAATGAGTCAGGAGCGTATGAAAACAGAGTTTAAAGAAGAATGGAGCTATTTGAACAACTACCAGATGGACGCGGTGCTGGACGAGTCTTCGGCCTGTGTCGTGAATGCCAACGTAGGCAGCGGGAAGACTACGGTGCTGACTGCGAAAATATTATATTTGCATTATGAGAAGGACATTCCGCTGGAGGACATGGCAGTCCTTACCTTTACGAATAAGGCGGCGGGTGAGATTATCAACAGATTGAGAAAAAAGGAACCGGACTTGTCAGCAGAACAGGTGCGGGGATTTGGCACATTTCACAGCGTCGCACTGTATCTGCTGAAAAACCGGCTGGACATCGGTCAGGTGGGGTGGAGCAGAGAGTTTACGGTGATGAGCCCGGATGAAGAAGCGGAGCTGGCAGCGCAGGTGATTGCGGCACACAAGCTCCGGATCAAATATAAAAACCGTCTGAAGAAGAGACTGGAACAGGAGTATCAGGGATATCTGCAGGGAAAAGAATGCAGCAGATATAAGGATGATCTGTTCAAACTGTATCCGCTGCTGGAAGCAGAGAAGAAGCAGCAGAACAAAATGTCATTTTCCGACCTGCTCCGGGTGAGCGCGAAGCTGCTGATTGGGAAAGGAAATCCAAAAGAAAACTTATTCGCGCGGCAGGAAAAGAATACGGAAGGAACAGGCGCGGAAAGTGAAAAGGAGCTGCCGGAAGTATGGCATCCGAGCTGGATTATTGTAGACGAGGTACAGGACAGCGATGCCCTGCAGATCGAATTTTTAGAAGCAATGAAAGGAAAAGACACAAAACTGTTTGCGGTGGGAGATCCCAATCAGGTGATCTATAGCTGGCGGGGAACAGGGGAGAATATGTTCTATCTCCTGAAGCACCGTTTTGAAGCAAAGGAACTGTCGCTTCCGGTCAATTATCGTTCCAGCGCATCGATTCTGGAAGCGGCGAACCGATTTCTGCAGTCAGGGCCAGGGATCACAAGCAGCAGGGAAGAAGGGAATCGGATCGTTGTCAGGCACCATTACGATCCCTTCCAGGAGGCGGAATATCTGGCGGAGAAGATTCGTACCCTGCATGACCAGGGCAGAAAATATGGCGGGATCGCGGTATTTTACCGTCTTCAGAAGCAGTCGGAGATTCTGGAAAATGTGTTTGACAGATATCAGATTCCCTATGAGGTGTCCGTACGGAAAACGATCAAGGATATTCCGGTGCTGGACTGGCTGGTCAAAGTGCTGCGTTTTTCTGTGAATCCGGCGGATGAGCAGACAGGAATCGAAGTACTGGCTGATCCACGGTATGGAGAAAAATGTACCAAAGCGAAAGCGAAAAAGATTATCTCGGAACAAAAGCGGGAGAGTTCCTTGCTTTATCAGAGGATGCTGGAGTTTACGGAACAAGGAAAATGGAAAGAAAGAGAGTCATTCAATGAGGCCGGGCTACCGGAGACGGGAGAACTTTTTGCATATTGGGGATTCAAAGAAGCGCTCCATCCGACTGCTTCCTCGTATCAGGAAGATGAAATGCTAGTGCTCAGGTTTCTGGAAAGGCTGTGCCGGTACTGCAGAGAAAAGGGCGCTTGCCTGATTGACGGAACCAGAGAATTTGTCAATCGGTCGGCATTATATGGAGTAAATGTGCTGGGCGGCGATGGAGAAACAGATATGGAGGGAGTAAATGCACTGAGCGGTGATGAAGAGACAGGTATGGAGGGAGTAAATGCGCTGAGCGGTGATGAAGAGACAGGTATGGAGGGAGTAAATGCGCTGAGCGGTGATGGAGAAAGAGGTATGGATGGAACTGCGGAAAGCAGCAGAAGCAGGGACTCTGTCAGGCTGATGACGCTGCATGCCTCGAAGGGATTGGAATTTGAGACCGTATTTCTAATCGGAATGAACCAGGGGCTGATTCCGCTGCGCAGTCAGAGCTTTGAACAGGAGGAAGAGGAACGGAGGCTGTTTTTTGTGGGAATCACACGGGCGAAGGATGAGCTGGAGCTTTCCTATTATACCAGTCCCGGGGAGCCGGGGGTGTCCGGGGAATACAGCCGGTATCTGAGGATGCTGCCGCCTCATCTTCTCGAATGGGAAGAGCGGCGCGATGAGGAGGAGAAACGGAGTAATCTGCAGCAGCTTCGAAGAGAGGTACAGGAGCAGATACGGGAGAAAAAGGAGAAGGAAAAACAAGAAGAGGAAAAACAAGAAAAGGAAAAAACGGTATTGAGGCGCGCAAGGCATCCGAAATATGGGGAGGGCCTCCTGGTTTCAGAGGATGAACTGATGGTGGAAATCGAGTTTGAGGGGTATGGAAGAAAGCAGTTTTTGAAAGCATTTGGGGAGGTTGTAATCGAATCATAAAGGGAACGACGGAGTCAATCTTCATGGGATGTTACAGGTCACGTCTTGACCAGGCGTGACCTGTAACCATGGGATTGCGGTCGTATCTGCGAGGGTACTGAGCAGATACTTGTAAAGAATATTATGGTATTGTTTTTCGGGGATGGTGGATTATGAGAACATATAAACTGACGATTGCTTATGACGGGACTCGTTATCAGGGCTGGCAGCGGCAGCCGGATACGGAGCTGACGGTTCAGGGAATTCTGGAACAGGCGGTCAGTGCCCTGAAGGGGTATCCCGTAGAGGTGAACGGATCTGGCCGGACAGACGGCGGCGTACATGCAGAAGCCCAGACAGCCAGTATCCATTTATCTGGAAAAGTGGAGGAAGAGGCGTTTCTTCGGGAACTGAACGGGATGCTGCCGGATGATATCCGGGTGAACGGTATGGAGCTTGTGAAAAATGGATTCCATGCCCGCTATAGCGCGAAGGGCAAACGGTATGAGTATACGGTCGATACCAGAGAAAAAGCTGATGTATTTACCCGGAAATATTGCTGTCATTTTCCGGAAAAGATGGATCTGAAAGCCATGCGAAAGGCTGCGGAATGCCTGACCGGAAAGCATGATTTTGCGGCCTTCACGGATCGAAACGAGGACCAGTCCACAATTCGCAAGATCTATGACATTCGGATCGAAAAGCAGGGAAGCAAGGTGAAGCTTATTTATGAAGGAAATGGATTCATGTACCATATGGTGCGTATTCTGACAGGAACGCTTCTGGAAGTGGGAACCGGAAAACGCACTTTGCAGGAAACAGCGGCACTTTTGGATGAGGGGGAACGCCGGAAAGCAGGCTTTTTGGCTCCGGCTTGCGGATTGACGCTGAAAGAGGTATACTATAATCCGGTGCCGAAAGACCATAGTAAATAAAGGGCGGCGACTTCTCAATGGGCTGAATGCGTTACAATTTGCGGCCGGTCAGGTCGTGAAGTGTAACAATAAAGTGAAACAATGGAATAAGGATGGTGGAAATATATGAAACTGATATCATGGAATGTAAACGGGATCCGTGCCTGTATCCAGAAGGGATTCCTTGATTTTTTTAAAGAGGAGGACGCGGATATCTTCTGCCTGCAGGAGACAAAGCTGCAGGCCGGACAATTGGAACTGGAGCTGGAAGGATATCATCAGTACTGGAATTATGCCGAGAAAAAGGGCTATTCCGGAACAGCGGTATTTACAAAGCAGGAACCGCTGAGCGTATCGTATGGGATTGGAATTGAGGAGCATGATCAGGAAGGGCGCGTGCTTACCTGTGAATTTGCTGATTTTTATTTTGTGACGGTGTATACGCCTAATTCCCAGGACGGTTTGAAGCGTCTGGATTACCGGATGAAATGGGAAGATGATTTCCGCGGGTATCTGAAAGGGCTGGAAGAGAAGAAGCCGGTGATCGTGACTGGAGATATGAATGTGGCTCATAAGGAAATAGACTTGAAAAATCCAAAAACGAACCGGAAGAATGCGGGATTTACGGATGAAGAAAGGCAGAAATTTACGGAGCTTTTGGACGCAGGGTTTATCGATACATTCCGGTATTTTTATCCGGAGCAGGAGGGGATCTATTCCTGGTGGTCCTACCGCTTCAAGGCGCGGGAGAAGAATGCGGGATGGCGTATTGACTATTTCTGTGTGTCGGAAGAATTGAAGGACAGGTTGGAGGACGCGAAGATTCTGACGGATGTGTATGGGTCCGATCACTGTCCGATCGAGCTGGATCTGAAGTGACTGTAAATAGCAGCCCGAAAGGGTGCGATCCACATCCGATCAGTCCGTGAAACGTAATCTGGATAGAGGAATGCCGTTCAAAAAAGTAAATTCGGTACTTGCACAAATTGGATAAAAGAGTAAAATAGAAAAGTGAAATGTGAAAGAGTACTCGGAAAAGCAGGAGGCGGATATCGTGACGAAGATTGATATTATTTCCGGATTTTTAGGAGCCGGAAAAACAACATTTATTAAAAAGATGCTTCAAGAAGCATTTTCAGGAGAGCAGGTTGTCCTGATTGAGAATGAATTTGGCGAGATCGGCATTGACGGCGGATTTTTAAAGGACTCGGGAATTGAGATCCGGGAGATGAATTCCGGGTGTATCTGCTGCTCTCTGGTAGGGGATTTTGGAAAATCATTAAAAGAGGTGGTGGATACGTACCATCCGGAGAGAATCCTGATCGAGCCATCCGGAGTGGGCAAGCTTTCGGACGTGATCAAGGCAGTGCGTGATGTGGAAGACCAGATTGACGCAAAGCTGAACAGCTTTACCACAATGGTAGATGTGACGAAGTGCCGGATCTACAGTAAGAACTTTGGGGAGTTTTTCAGCAATCAAATCGAATATGCGGGCGCGGTGATCCTGAGCAGAACCGATAAGGCGAAGCAGGAGAAGATAGAGGAAAGCGTGAAGATCCTGCGTGGGATCAATGAAAAATCTCCGATCATTACGACACCGATCGCGCAGCTTTCCGGTGAGAAGCTGCTGGAGATCATGGAAGGGAGCAAATCGCTGGAAGAAGAACTGCTGTCCGAGCTTCGCTGCCCCGAATGCGGGGAAGTTCATGAGCTTGGGGAGAGCTGTGGATGTGGGCATGACCATCACCATGGGGAAGAACATGGGCATCACCACCATCATGACGAAGAGCATGCAGGTCATGGTCACCATCATGGCGAGGAACATGCAGGTCATGATCATCATCATGGCGAGGAACATGAGCATCATCACCAACATAACGGGGAATATGCGGGGCATGAGCACCATCATCATCATGCGGACGAAGTGTTTACAAGCTGGGGGCGTGAGACGGTGAAAGCTTACACGAAGGATGAGATTAGAGGCATTTTGCAGGAACTGGAGAGAGAGGAAGCCTATGGAACGATCCTCCGCGCGAAGGGAATGGTTTCCGGGGCGGACGGCGAATGGATTTATTTTGATATGGTGCCGGAGGAACATGAGATCAGAACCGGGGCGGCGGAATATACGGGACGCATTTGCGTCATCGGTTCAAATTTGAAAGAAGAAAAACTGGCGGAGCTTTTTGGGGTATAGAAGACTGGAAAGGAAAGAAAAAGAATGAATGAACCAGAGGTACTGGTATATCTGATGACTGGTTTTTTAGACAGTGGGAAGACGCAGTTTTTAAAGTTTACATTGGAACAGGACTATTTTCAGATACCGGGAACAACACTTCTGATCCTCTGCGAGGAGGGAGAGGAGGAGTACGGCGCGGAAGGACTGAAAAGATACAATATAGCCCTGGAGCGGGTGGAAGAACAGGAGCTGCTGACGGAAGAATACCTGCGGATTCTGGATGAAAAGTATCAACCGGAGCGGGTGGTCGTGGAATACAACGGGATGTGGAAGGTCAGTGATTTTGAAAAACTAAGGCTCCCGGAAGGCTGGGGGATCGAGCAGAAGCTGACCACCGTGGATGCCAGTACATTTCAGATGTATCTGACAAATCTAAAGCCGTTATTTGTGGAAATGGTCCGGGGCTCGGAGCTGGTGCTGTTCAACCGGTGCAATGATATCAAGCCGCTTGCGGGCTACCGCAGGAGCGTGAAGGTGGTCAGTCCTCAGGCGGAAGTCATTTTTGAAGATGAAAACGGTGAAGTGGAAAATATTTTCGAAAATGACGTACCCTATGACATGGATGCGCCGGTCATTGGGATTCGGCCGGAGGACTATGGTATCTGGTATGTGGACGTCATGGAGCATCCGGAGAAATATAAAGGAAAAGTAGTGGAATATACGGCAAAGGTACTCAAGCCCCGTTCCTTTCCGGCAAAAATGTTCCTTCCGGGCCGCATGGCCATGACCTGCTGTGCGGATGATACTTCATTTTTGGGATACGTGTGCAAGAGCCCGTACGCGCCGAAGCTGAAAGCAGGGCAGTGGGTGAAGGTGCGGGCGAAGATCGGATTCGCGAAGCTGGCGTTGTACCGCGGGAATGGTCCCGTACTGGAGGCGGAACAGGTGGAACCTGCGGAACCAATCGAAGAACTGGTATACTTTAATTAGGGTAAGACAGAGCAGCTCAAAAAGAGCGCTCTGCTTTTTTCTGGTATAAATTAAAAGAACTTTTTTGCATGACCGTCATATAATAGAATAGACGAATAGAGGAGAGTTTCAGATTTATGGCGATTGGTTATTTGATCATACAGGTACGTACCGCCGACGGCGCGGTCCCGCTGAGCGGTGCGGAGATCAGGATTCTGGATGAAGAGGGGAACACAATCCGGGAATTGACGACAGATGAAAGCGGGGGGACCGAGGCTGTTTCCCTGGAAACGGTAGACAAAAGCTTTTCACTGAGTCCGGATTATACCGGAACGCCGTATACGGCCTATGATGTACTCGTACGGGCCTCAGGCTTTGATTCTCTTTACATTTCAGAGATCCCCATTTACGAGGGGGAGACGGCAATCCAGCCGGCTCCGCTGGTACCGATGCTGGAAATGCAGCGCAGTCCGATGGTGACGGAGATCACCGTAGGAGGACCGGCCGTTGCCATGGAGGAAGAACGGATTCAGGAAAGGCCGGACAGGGAACTGCGGGTACTGCGGCAGGTGGTGATCCCGAATCCGATCACGGTGCATCTGGGAACCCCGTCTTCCTCTGCGGCGAATGTGCAGGTGCCGTTCACGGATTATGTAAAAAATGTTGCCAGCAGCGAGATCTATCCTACCTGGCCGGAATCGGCGCTGCGGGCAAATATTTATGCCATTATCACGTTCGCGCTGAACAGGGTCTTTACGGAATGGTATCGAGGCAGGGGCTATAACTTTGATATTACCAGCAGTACGGCCTATGACCAGGCATTTATACAGGGGAGAAATATTTATGAGTCCATCAGCAGAATCGTGGATGAGATCTTTAATCAGTATGTCCGGAGGCAGGGGCAGAACGCGCCTTATTTTACATCTTTTTGCAACGGAACAACGGTCACCTGCTCCGGGATGTCACAGTGGGGGACGGTCAGCCTGGCGGATCGGGGGCTGACACCTCTGCAGATCTTGCGAACCTACTATCCGAATAATGTTGAAATCGCAGAAACCAATACGATTACCGGAGTGACCTCCTCTTACCCCGGCACTCCTCTTCGGATCGGCAGCAGGGGGCTCGATGTACAGATCATCCAGGCATATTTGAACCGGATACGCAGGAATTATCCGGCGATTCCTGTGATTACCGATGAGGCCGGGGTATATGGAAGCAGCACCAATGCCGCGGTGACCAGATTTCAGAGCATTTTTAATCTGGCGGCGGACGGCGTGGTGGGAAAATCTACCTGGTACAAAATTTCCAGTCTGTATACGGCCGTAGCCAGACTGGCAGAGCTGGACAGCGAAGGTACTTCCCTGGGAATCGGGACGGTTCCGCCAGGCTCGGTACTGAGACAGGGATCACGGGGGGCGGATGTCATTACCCTGCAGTATCTGCTGAATATGGCGGCAGAATTTTACCCTTCCGTTCCGCGTGTCTCCCAGGACGGCATCTTCGGCAACGGAACGAAGCAGGCAGTGACTGCGTTCCAGAATGTGATGGGACTGAATCCGGACGGGATCGTGGGGGAAAATACGTGGCGGGCGCTCTATAATGTATATCTGGGGATTGAGGAAAATGTTCCTATGCCGGGTCCGGACACGGGATATATTGAATATGTAGTCCAACCGGGCGACACATTGTGGCTTCTCTCCCAGAGATACAATACGACGGTGGACGCGATCAAAAGCCTGAACGGACTCACGGGCAGTCTGCTGAATATCGGTCAGGTGCTGAAGATACCGTCGTCCGACATCGGCTCCTATATTGAATATACGGTGCGCCTGGGAGACACACTGTGGCAGCTTTCCCGGAGATACGGCACAACGGTGGACGCGATCAGGAATCTGAACGGCCTATCCAGTGATGTGCTGCATATCGGACAGGTGCTGAAAATCCCGGTAAAATGAATGATTGTATTTCTGACCAAAATCCGTTATACTATTAACATCGATACAAAATATCTTCACGAGGTACAAAAGATTATCAGAATCAGATATACTTCCGATATGTATTATGAAAGGAGAGAACGATGGGAAAAGAATTTGATGTAATTGCAATGGGGGAGCTTTTGATTGATTTTACGATGAGCGGCACAAGCGGGCAGGGCAATGACCTGTTTGAGGCTTGCCCGGGCGGGGCACCGTGCAATGTGCTGGCGCTTTTAAATAAGATGGGAAAAAAGACCGCGTTTCTTGGAAAGGTGGGAAAGGATCAGTTCGGAACGCTGCTCCGTGCGACACTGGAGGATGTGGGAATCAATACATCCAATCTGCTGACAGATGATCAGGTGAATACGACACTTGCGTTCGTCCATACGTTTCCGGACGGAGACAGAGAGTTTTCCTTCTATCGGAACCCGGGGGCAGATATGATGCTGACGGCAGACGAGGTGGATGAGGGATTTCTCGCAAAGACCAGACTGTTCCATTTCGGAACACTTTCCATGACTCATGAAGGAGTGCGCGAGGCCACCAAAAAGGCTCTGAAAGCAGCTAAGGAGAAGGGGATTCTGATCTCATTTGACCCGAATCTGAGACCTCCGCTGTGGAGCTCACTGGAGCTGGCGAAGGAGCAGATGGAATACGGATTCCAATTCTGTGATATCCTGAAGATTTCGGACAATGAGATCCAGTTCGTATCCGGAAAAGAGGATTATGATGAAGGCATCCGCTATCTGCAGGAAAAGTACCGGATTCCGTTGATTCTCCTTACCATGGGGAAGGATGGAAGCAGGGCGTACTACAAAGGAATGCGTGTGGAGCGCGGAGGATTTCAGTGCAAGACCATAGAGACTACCGGCGCCGGTGATACATTCTGCGGAAGCTCTCTGAATTACATATTGGATCATGATTTCGAGAACCTTACGGAAGATCAGCTTGGGGAGATGCTCACATTCGCGAACGCGGCGGCAGCGCTCGTTACTACAAGAAAAGGCGCGATCCGTGCCATGCCGGAAAGGGAGGAAGTCGAAGAGCTGATGCGAAGCTGAAAATTTTATAAAATTTATAAAATCTTTAGGAATGTTTTATTGACACTTCAAAAATGTTACTATAACATAAGTAAGAATGAGGTGAAATTAGGGCAGAATGCTGAAATTATGTAAAAACGTAAACTGCCGTCAAGATATACCTGCATTATGAAGTTATGATCGTTTTTATGTCCGGCCAGGGGGGATTATTATGATAGAGCAGGGCCTGCCGGTCACAATTATATTGTTGTTTACAATACTGATATGCGTATAGAGTTAGACAATTTTACTTTCCAGCCCCGGGAATAAGGTGAATCAATGGTGCTGTATCACCGATTTACTGATGAGTCTCGGGGTGGGAAAGGAATACATTTATTATAGTGGTTTCTTTTCGGGCTTTCAGATCCATCTGATGGGAGTGACCTATCAGATGGATGAACTGGTCAATTCTGTTCTGACTGCGGCACTTTACTATATGGCGATGCCATGCGCAATCATCTGCAGCCTTTATTTCAGCGGTATGGATAAGCGCAGACCAGGGGTGTTTCGGTTCCTGAGAGGGGCGGTATTTTTGCCCGCTCTGATTTTTACGGTGATATATCCCTGGAGCCAGACGAGAAATCTTGCAGATACACATCCAGAAGCATTCCATGTTGTCGCAATTTACAATCTGACATATGGAGTGTTCATGACCGTGCTGATTGTGCGTGCATTGGTCAGGGAGAGGAAAAGCAATCAATTTTATCAGCGAAGGTTTATTTTGGTGTTTGTTCTTTTACCGCTCTGGTATTGGCTGATCACCATATTTCCGGTGCATATGCTGCATTGGGAAAAGCTCTATAAGCTTTGGCAGGGCAACGTGCTGATCATTCTTGGACTACTGGTCTATTATATGTATCTTCTTTTCCACAAGGGAATCTGGGGGTTGCGTCTGACCAGACAGCATTTTGACTGGGCGGAGGATAGGGTCAGACTTCCGGATGATATCAGATATATTGTCCATATGTTGAAAAATGAGACTGCAAAGCTTCGTTTGGGAACACAGTTCATCCGTGAATTGGGAATTGAAGAGGCGAAGGATGAATTGGATCTTCTGGATCGTTCCATTACTCATATTGAAGAGTTCGTCCGACGCAGCAGCCAGTTTTCCGGTGATCTGCAGATGAAACCGGAGTACGTTGACATACGGACTCTTCTGGAAGAGACTGCCGCAGATTTTGCAGAGTGGAAGGGAACAATTAAAATCGAAGTGGAATCAAATGTCTCAGTCTTATACTGTGACCCTTATCACATGAAAGAGGTATTATGTAATCTGGCAGCAAACGCAATTGACTCAATGGGAGAGGATGGCACGCTCTCATTTTCGGTTCAAATGACGAAGAAAGACATAATTCTGATCCATATATCCGACACGGGTCATGGAATACCGGAAAAGGATTTGGAGCGTATTTTTGACTTTTATTATACCAGCCATCCTGATTATTCACATTTTGGCCTTGGCCTTGCTTATTGCAGGGATGTGGTCAGGCGCCACAGGGGATGTATGAAAGTAAAGAGCTTTACGGAAACGGATCGTCATGGAACGGAGTTTACATTGTGTTTACCCTGGAGATTTTAGAGGGGAGGGGTAAGACAAGAAATGATAAGAGTAGTGATTGTAGAGGATGACGAGGACTTTGCGTTTCTGGTTCAGAAATTGCTAAATAAACAAAAGGATATTGAGGTCATAGGCTGCTGCCCGGACAGGGAAGCCGTGCTTGAGATGATCTATGAAAAGAAACCGGATATCGTGCTGATGGATCTGAACCTTGGTGTGTCCCATCTGGACGGGATCCGTCTTTCCAGGGAAATACGTATCCGTACGGATGCGAAGGTACTGATTCTTACGGCTTTCGAAACGCCGGATATGATCTTCAGAGCGGCGGAGGAAGCATTTGCTTCCGGCTATTTGTTTAAGAGCCAGATGTCATTTCTGGTGGAAAATATCCGCGCCACAGCGGAAGGGTATACGGCCCAGGAGTATCTGATCGCCTCGGCGGCGCTCTCGTGTCTCTCGGAAGCGGAAAAGGCAGTGTTCTATATCATGATGGGAAAAGAAAATACGCTGTTGTCTTCCCCTAAGACGATTGCGAATCAAAAGGGCAGGATCGTAAAAAAGCTGGGGCTGGAGAATCAAAAAGAACTGATCCATGTGTTTCGGATGTTTCAGGAAGACAAGTAGGGGGGGATATTTTCCACCTGTACGATGGATGATCTTTAGATCATCCATCCTGCTCATCCATTCGCAAAATCCGTGCTATCGCACTCTTGCGTCTGCTAAAACAGCCGCATTTTGCTCATTTATGAGTAGGTTGCTAATCCGAAATATCAGTTTTATTGCAATAAATTGCATAAAACTGATATTTCGGATTGCAACCGTACAGGTGGAATATTTTCCACCTTGACATATGCCGTGATAAATGTTAAAACTTTATTATATGAATAATGGACTTGATAGAGGTGCGGGATTCATCAGTACGGGAAGGATTGCCGGCAAGGGAAATGAGAGCTTTTGAAGGGGCGTATCATATATTTGGAAGTGTTGCCGTGAGCGATCTGTGCAGTGAGAGTCGGGGATACGGACAGAAGGTTCGGTTTCGGCCGAACGCTCTGGCGCTGCAGACGGAAAGGGGAGACCGCCGAAGGAACTGTGTCTGTCCCTGTGATATGGTTTCTGGGCCGCAGCAGAATATACTGCGGACTGTCACATCAGTGGAGCGCTATCACGGGATATGGAGAAGAAAAGGAAAGGTAAGATTATGCCATGAATGCGTTCACTAATACGGGACGTTGTTCATGGCTTTTTCTATTTATAAAATACAAAAAAGGAAGGTAGTGTAAAGTAGCGTATGAAAAAAGTACAACAAAAAATGTTATGGGCACTCTCGACGGCAATGCTGCTGGTGATGTGCTGCCCGATGCTGGCGTTCGCGGCGGAAGAGGCGGAAGAGTATGTTCCGGCGATGTATGCGTCTTTCTGGTCGTTGATTCCTCCGGTCGTTGCCATTGTACTGGCATTGATCACGAAAGAGGTGTACAGTTCCCTGTTCGTGGGGATTCTGATCGGAGGAGTATTTTATTCCGGATTCACATTTGAGCGGACGATTACTCATGTATTTCAGGACGGGATTATCGGCTCCCTGTCAGATGCTTATAATGTTGGCATTCTGGTTTTCCTGGTCCTGCTGGGAATTCTGGTCTGTATGATGAATCAGGCGGGAGGTTCCGCGGCGTTCGGACGTTGGGCAAGTGAGCATATCAAAAGCCGTGTAGGCGCTCAGCTTGCTACCGTCCTTTTGGGAGTATTGATCTTTATTGATGATTATTTTAATTGTCTGACTGTCGGGAGCGTGATGCGTCCGGTGACGGACAAGCACAATGTATCGCGTGCGAAGCTGGCGTATCTGATCGATGCTACAGCGGCTCCGGTCTGCATTATTGCCCCCATATCTTCCTGGGCGGCGGCAGTGACCGGATTTGTAGAGGGAGAAGACGGATTGTCCATTTTTATCCGTGCAATTCCCTACAATTTTTATGCACTGCTTACGATTGTGATGATGGTTGCTTTAACGATTATGAATGCGGATTATGGCCTTATGAGAACCCATGAGGAAAATGCGCGGAAGGGAGATCTGTACACAACACCGGACAGGCCCTATGCGAATACAGAAAAGGAGGAAGAGAATTTCAAGGGAGGAGTTATCGACTTGATTTTTCCAATTCTGGTCCTGATCGTCTGCTGTGTGATCGGTATGATCTATACGGGCGGATTTTTCGGCGGAGCCGGTTTTGTAGAGGCATTTTCCGCCAGCGATGCGTCCGTAGGACTGATGCTTGGCAGTTTTGCTGCCTTTATTATCACGATCGTGTTCTATGCGGTGAGAAAGGTACTGTCATTCGGTGAATCTATGGCATGCATTCCGGAAGGGTTCAAGGCCATGGTATCCCCAATCCTGATTCTGACGCTGGCATGGACTCTGAAGTCAATGACGGACAGCCTTGGAGCCGACGTATTTGTAGCCGATGTCGTGTGGGCCAGCTCGGAAGGGCTGATGAGCCTTCTTCCGGCGATCATCTTCCTGGTAGGATGCTTCCTGGCATTTGCCACAGGAACATCCTGGGGGACTTTCGGTATTTTGATACCGATTGTGGTACATGCATTTGAAGGCAATAATGAGACTATGATGATCATATCCATCTCCGCTTGTATGGCAGGTGCGGTGTGCGGCGATCATTGTTCACCGATCTCGGATACCACGATCATGGCATCTGCGGGCGCGCAATGTAATCATGTGAACCATGTGTCCACACAGCTTCCGTATGCAGTCACCGTCGCGGCAGTCTCTTTTGTGACATATATCATTGCGGGATTCGTCCGTACACCTGTGATCTCACTTCCGATTGGTATCCTGCTGTTGATCGCGGTTCTGTTCGTATTGAGAAAAACGAATTCCCAACTGTGAAAAAATAATATGAACGAGCATAAGAAAGAGCGGCACTTCCCAAAAGAGAAGTGCCGCTTTTTTGCGCTGTGCACAAAAATCGTCCTGATCGGCTCTTTTTATGGCTCCCTACGAATTATACCAGGATCTTGTTCTGGTTTCTCCATTCTCTCGGAGGCAATCCGTACATATTCTTAAATGCCCGCGAAAAATGCAGCTGGTTGGTATAGCCAACTGCATTGGAGATATCTCCGATGGACAGCCCGGTCAACTTCAAAAGCTCAGCGGCCTTGATCATACGGTAGTTGAGCAGGAATTCCTGGGGGGTCTTTCCCAGGGCTTCCTTGAAAATCTTCCCGAAATAGCTGCGGTTCAGACCGCAGGTGGAGGCGATATCCTCGACGGAGATATCGTTCTGGAAATTCTGCTCCATATAGGTCAGGGCTTCCTTGATATAGAAGTCCCGGAGCCTGCCGGTCTTCGGGGCAGACATGTGCACGGCGGAACGGGTCAGAAAGTCTAGGAACAGATATACGTGTCCGATCAGGTGCAGGGGAGGCATATCTTTATGTTCGACAAGATACATCATCTCATTCATCATGCTTTCGCGCAGATCCTTGGAACGCGCGTGATAGATGGGCTGATTTAGGGAAAGGCCGGCAAGGTCGACCGCGCCTTTGGCCCGAAGCCCATCAAATTCAACCCAGGCATACTCCCACGGCAGGTCGCGATCTGCCGAATAGGTTGTGATCTGTCCCGGAAACAGCATAAACCCCTGCCCGCTCTTGACCTGGTAGGTCTGTGTATTGCCATTGGAATCATTGGCCATCAGCGTACCGGTTCCGGAAATGACATAGTGAAATAAGTAATGATTTCTGGCGGCAGGACCATAAGAATGAGAAGGAGTGCATTGCTCCCACCCGTACTGGTACAGCCCAAGGTCAACAAAATTCTCGTTCGGAAATACGGAAAAAATCAGTTCGTGCATAATATCCTCCTCAACCCGGTTCACCCGGTAAAGTCTGTTGCTGTAGAAATTTTTCCATGCTTTCTATGTGAATCTATAAAAACCTTATTTTAGAATTGAATCGTTATATATGATACACGCACCCTGCCATGAATGCAAGTGTAAAGTCTTTAGAAAAGTGGATTTTATTACTATATACCAAAATGCTAGTACAGCATTGCTTAAATATCAGTGATTAAATTGCTAATGGTATCCCAGCATATGTCCACTTAAATGGGTGTGC
>VSNK01000209.1 GCA_009774255.1 Faecalicatena sp. | reverse complement strand
GTATTTCCCCTAGCGGTAACTAACATTTCAGGCAATCCCTTTCTCTTGCCGTGTCCACCTTATAGGGTACATTATAAGCCTTTCCTCCGTTGCTTTTCCATACAGCCTTTGCCAGCAGTGCGCCGCCTTCCCCGTGCCCTGTGATGTCGATCACTCCGGAACCGCTGAGGAGCCACGGATATGGTTTAGCAAAGTTCATCGCATCCGGCGAATAAGACCATGCACCCAGTCCTGCTTCACCAAGGTAATCCCATGCCGTCCACATAAAGTCGCCGATCAGCCATGGACATTTCTCCACCGCCTTCCAGTTCTGGGGAATATCCTGCGGAAATGTCTCACTTCCAAGTATGATCCGGTCCGGATGCGCTTTTCCATCCAGTTCATATCTTCCAGAAGCATAATTATATCCCGCAATATCAAGCAGATCCAGGATTGGAGATACAATTCTGTCCGATTCCTCATCATCGGCATAATGATTCATCTGCGAGCCTGCCATTGCGGCAAGCTGATTGAACATAGTACTGTCCATATGGCTCATATTGGCTGCCTGATCAGCCATTTCACCCTGTATCGTTCCTTTTACCGCACTTGATAAAATCATCAGGTTGATACCGGCAGTTGCCGGACGGGTACTGTCCAGACAATGTATCAGGCCGACTAATTTTTCCGCAAGCTCTATCCCCTCTTTTTCCGCCGGTTCCGTGACTTCATTTCCAATGGAATACATCACGACAGAAGGGTGGTTGTAATCTTTTTCTGTCATGCTTTTCAGATCATCGTGATAGCACTCCATAAAATCAGACGCATAATCATATTCATTTTTATGCTGATACCACATATCCCAGGACTCGTCGATCACATACATTCCATATTTATCACAGGCGTCCAGTAATGCTCTGGAGCAAGGATTATGAGAAGAGCGGATTGCGTTGAATCCATATGTTTTCATGATCTGTACTTTTCTTTCTTCTGCTTCTGCATAGGCACAAGCCCCAAGGATTCCATTATCATGGTGGATACACCCGCCCTTGAGCAGCGTTTCCACTCCATTGACAAAAAATCCTTTCCTGGACCACTCAATCTTCCTTATCCCAAATAAGACATTTCTTTGATCCATGACCCGGCCATTTTTCAACAGTTCTACTTCACAGGAGTAGAGATACGGGTCATCGCAGCTCCACAAATGCGCGTCCGGGATTTCCATGACAGAATCGCTCCCTTCGCTTTTTGCAATCGTTTTGCCGTCCTTCTTTATATGTACTTTTATTTCGCCCCCCGTATGTTTTACAGAAACGGCAATTTTTGCAGGGATATAGGATGTCGTATGGATCCTGATCCCGTCAGGCTCTATATGATCCTGCTCAAAAACAAACAGACGGACCGGACGGTAGATACCTGATCCGCTGTACCATCGGCTATTTGGTACATTTGAGTTATCAACAGTGACCCTTATCTGATTTTCTGCTCCATAGTCCAGTACATCTGACAGATTAAACATTCTTTCTGTATAACCATTCCTTATTTCACCCACTTTTCTGTCATTCACTGTAATCTCCGCACATCGGTATACCCCCTCAAACCGGATCATAACGACCTTATTTTCCCATTCTAAAGGAATCTCAAGCATTCTGGTATACTCGTAGATTCCGCCGGGAAAATATGCACAGCCAGATCCGCTCCCGCATTCCGGATCCCTTTTTTCAAAGAGCATAGCGTCATGGGGCAGCGTCACCTGCTTCATCTCTGCTGAACCTTTTTTGCAAAATTTCCAGTCTTTGCAGATATCAATACTTTGCATCTTTTTACTCCTTTCTTCCTCGTGGATTTCATTAAAACAATTCTAATACAACATATATGATACATCAATGACATAAAAGTTCGATAAATATAGAAAATGTATCATATTTGTGCTAATATAGAAATATAATATCTTTCGCACAGGAGGCTTTTGAAATGACAGAACAAAATTGTGACCAGCAAAAAGAGTTTCATCAGAACCACAGTTTCCGTCAGGATACTTATTATCCATTTGATGAACGTGTTCCCTTGATCCTTGAAACAGTATACCCAAACGAGGGAAAGCCAGAGATAGAGGTCCTTACTATGACTCCTTCGTCCGAAACTCCAGGCTTCTTTCTCACACACAGATTTGAAGACCCTCACAGCCCTGTACACAGGAAAGTGATGCATAAGCATAAATACTGCGAACTTGTTTATGTGATCCGGGGGAACATGTATCAAAAGATAGAAAACCTCCGTCATCTGTATCCGGCCGGAAGCCTGTGTCTTCTCAACAAAAATATACATCATGCAGAGGAGTTTAACACTTATTACCAGGCGGCGTTCCTTTCCCTCCCAGATTCTCTCATAAATGATCTGCTTCGTCCTGATTCTTTTTATTTCAGGCAGGAGTTTCCACTGAGGGAGAGTTCTGTCAGTGAGTTTTTAAAAAGCAGTACGGTCAATACGGCTCCCGCCCACCTTGAATATATGGATCTTATTTCTATAACAGATTTTCCGAATCCGCGTATGTACAGATACTTTGACCTTCTTCTTGATTTATTTTTAAATCCTGAAATTGGTTCAACGTACCGTTTCAAAGAAATCCTGCTGAAAATATTTGCAGATCTTATTGATCCAAATCTTTACAGCACCACGTCTGTCAATATTGGAAATGATGTAGATGCAGAGATATTCAGCAGAATAACAGACAAAATGATAAAAACACACGGCAGGATCCCGCGCTCTAAGCTGTCTGACGAGATGAATTATAATGGAAATTATCTGAACAAGATTGTGAAAAAATATACCGGAATGAATTTATTTAACTATGGCATGACGATCTGTATCAAAGAAGCCTGTCAGCTACTTACGGAATCGGATCTGTCCGTATCACAGATTTCCGAATACCTGGGGTTTTCCAACCGCTCACATTTTTATCGGATTTTTGAAGAGCAGTGCGGCATGCCGCCTGCTCAATATCGGAAAAGCAGGCGGTTACAGCCGAAACATGGTTCATAGCACCGCTCACATGAGCGGTGCTATGACTTTCAACGTGCGCCCCAGCAGCTTTCTTGTCCATTTTTCCGCTTTGACAGTCTCACAGGTCACTGTCCGGCATTTTTGCAGCGTAGCTTGGAAATCCGCCTCTATGTCTGCGATACAAGGCACGCCATAAAGCCATGCGGCGCACTCAAAATGATGGTACAGACTGCGGTAATCCAAATTGATCGTTCCTATCACGCCTTCCCGGTCATCACTGACAAATACCTTTGCATGTACAAATCCGGGAGTATATTCATAAATTTTGACGCCGGAATCCAACAGCGCGGCATAATGTGTCTTTGCCAAGGCATAAGGAACGGATTTATCAGGAATCCCCGGAAGGATCAGTCTTACATCCACACCACGCTCTGCAGCGAATTTCAAAGCCGTCTCCATTTCCCCATCCAGGATCAGATAGGGCGACATGATATGTACATACTCCTGCGCACGGTTCAGTATATCCATGTAGACGCGCTCGCCAATCTTATCATCATCCAGAGGGCAGTCGCCAAATGGAATGACAAAGCCAGGGGTGGGATCATACGGCGGCACAGTCGCAGACAAAAAACGTCCAAAATCCAGCTCCCTTTCATTTATGCTCCACATCTGCAAAAACATCAGCGTAAAACTCCGTACTGCCCAGCCTTTCAGCATGACAGCCGTATCCTTCCAATGCCCGAATTTTTCTACATGGTTGATATACTCATCTGCCAGATTTACACCGCCTGTAAAAGCGGTATGCCCGTCAATCACAAGGATCTTACGGTGATCCCGGTAATTGTAGTGGGTAGATATGAACGGGGAAACCGGGGAGAACATCTTACACCGTATACCTAATTCCTTCAGCCGTTTCGGGTAGTTGTGCGGCAGAAGTGCAAATTCACAGGTCCCGTCATACATCACCCGTACATCCACACCTTCCTTTGCTTTTTGCGCCAGCACTTCCAGAATTTTCCCCCACATGAGACCTTCATCCACAATAAAATATTCCATAAAGATAAAATGTTCTGCCTGCTCCAACTGACGGAGCATTTCCGCCCATTTATCTTCACCAAGAGAAAAATAGGTCACCGTCGTTTTGTCATATACCGGGTGGCAGGCGTTGCGGTTCAGATACCGTGCCAGCGAGGCAGCACCGGGATTTTCCTGTTTCAGTCTGTCCATGACCTCTAAATTTTGCGGAATACAGTCTTTTGTCTGTTCGCTGATCTGTTCCATTCTTCCCTTTACGGCCTTATGCCCGATCTCACTCCTGGTAAACCAATACAGCATAGCGCCAAATACAGGCAGGATCATTACAATGATAAGCCATGTGATCTTTGCCGTTGGATCCATACGGCTGTTCAGCAGATACAGTACCATGCCAACTGTATACAAAGCCACTCCGCCCATAATATGGGGCAGAATATTTTCAAACCACCGGAACACACCGAACAAGGCAAACACCTGCAGAACCAGCAATAGGATAAACAATCCAAGGCGGCTGAACAAAGCATGGATCAGCCCCTTCTGACCCTTTTTCAGCAGCCTGATTCCTGTACTTTCTCTTTCCTCCCTCTGCATTTTCCAAATTCCTCCTTAATAACTTTGTATATTTTTCTATAGTTCCTATGGAACCAAAAGCGCCGCTATCGCCTCAACACACCCATCTATGCCAAGGCGGGAACTGTCCAGTACCATGTCATAATTTGACAGATCATCCCATTTTTTTGATGTATTAAAGGCATAATATTTTGCCCGTTTTTTATTAAACCTGCGGCATACCGCTTCCGCGTCCTTTTCATCATTTCCGTAAACGGAAACAGCCCTCTTGTTCTTAAATTCCTCTGCTGCCCTGATAAAGACACGCAATACATTTCCCTTATCCTTCAAAGCCTCTGCCGCACAATGGCCGACAAAAACTGCCTGCCCGTAATGTGCAAGGCTGCAGATTGCATTACGCTCTGCTACATACAGCCTGCCATCCATGGAAAGCATCTCAGTATTTCCTGTCTGAATCTGATTCATTGCAAAAACAGAATACAGAAAACTGTTTGTAATCTTTTCTTCATGCTGCTGTGCTTCCGCAACGGAAATATGCAGTTCTTTTGCCGCAAACTCCATAATCTCTGCCCCATAACAGGCAATTTTGCATTTATCTGCCAGTCTCTCCGCAATCTCTGTTCCTCCGCTCCCATATTCTCTTTCAATCGTAACATATTCCATCTGCATGATTGCCGCCTCCCTTTAAGCAAACTGGCTGTTATACAAAGCCTCGTATCTGCCGTGCATATTCATCAATGTTTCATGGTTCCCTGTCTCTTTCACATCCCCGCCTTCCATATAGAGGATCAAGTCGGCATCCTTAATGGTAGACAAACGGTGCGCGATTACAAAGCTGGTCCTTCCGGCAGTCAATGCGTTCATTGCCTTCTGAATCTTTGCCTCGGTTCTGGTATCAACAGAGGAAGTTGCTTCATCCAAAATCAGCACAGGCGCATTTTCCGCCATAGCACGGGCAATCGTCAGAAGCTGTTTCTGTCCGGCAGAAACTGTAAGGTTATCACTAAGCGCCGTGTCCAGGCCCTCCGGCAGCGTATCCACAAAATGTTTCAGACCGCACTGTCCGCAGATTTCCATGAGCTTTTCATCAGAAATATTTGTCTTTCCGAAATTCAGGTTATCCCGTATGCTGCCTTCAAACAGCCATGTATCTTGCAGCACCATTCCAAAAATATCATGGATATTTTCACGGGTAATGGAATCAAGGGGTATGCCGTCCACGGATATGCGCCCTTTGTTCAGCTCATAAAAACGCATCAGCAGGTTTACAAGCGTTGTCTTTCCTGCCCCTGTCGGCCCTACGATTGCTACTTTCTGTCCTGCCTTAATTTCAACGGAAAAATCATGGATAATCGTTTTGTCCGGCGTATAGCCAAAGCTGACATGGTCGAATGTCACGTCTCCTTTTACATGATCCAGCCTGTCTGTTTTGCAGCTTTCATCCGACAGTTCTTCCTCTGCGAGGAACTCCGCCACACGCCCGCTGGCCGCCACTGCAGACTGCATGCCGGAAACGCCCTGTGCAAGCTGGCTCAAAGGTGACGTAAAAAGCCTTACATACAGCATAAAGGCGACCACAACGGAAAACTGTATGGAACCGCTAAAAGCCAGCGCCGCACCCACGATACAGACAGCGGCATATCCCAGATTGCCCACAAATCCCATCAACGGCATCATCAGGCCGGACAAAAATTCCGCGCGGAGCGTATGTTTCCGGAGCTTCTCATTGCTTTCCTTGAATACCTCCAGATTCCGGGATTCCGCATTATATGCGCGGACAATATTCTGACCTGCGTAATACTCCTCTATATGAGCATTTACTTCCGCAAGGCTTTGCTGTCTCGCGGAAAAGTATTTCTGTGATTTTCCCAGAATCCCTCCCATAAGGAAAAAACCAAGCAGGGATGAGCCGATTGCCGTCAGAGCCATACGCCATTCTGTAACGAACATCATAATCATGCAGCCGATAAATGTTACAACTGCTGATACCAATGTAACGATACTAGAATTGGCGGACTGTGAAACCGTATCCACATCATTGGTTACCCTGGACAGAGTATCGCCGAAGTTATGTGTGTCAAAATAATTCAATGGTGTGCGGTTAATCTTATTGCTGATGTCGCTTCGCATTTTTTTCCCCATGTTGCAGGAAATATGGTTCATCAAAAAAGCCTGCAGGTATCCCAGGACACATCCGGCTCCGTACATGGCTATCAGGATACCGCCGATCCTGGCAATCTCACCCATGTCGATATTGACGCCCGTCATGCCGATCCCGTTCTGGATCGTTTCTGTGATCTGTGAAATATAGTCCGGGCTGATGACCGAAAATACAGCAGAGGCCGCCGCGCAAAGCACCGCAATAAAAATCAGCAGCCAGTATCTTTTACAATAGGAAACCAATGTGTCCACCGCAAGACGTGTATTCGTTTTCTCCTTATTAGGCATGTTTCAATTCCTCCTCACTCAACTGGCTGTATGCAATCTCCTGATAGGCCGGGCAGTTTTCAAGCAGTTCCCTGTGCGTTCCCTGCCCTACAACTTTTCCGTTTTCCATAACCAGGATCAGATCTGCATCCATAATCGTTCCGATCCGTTGGGCAACGATCAGGCAGGTAGAGTCCTTCATTTCTGATTTCAGCCTGCTGCGCAGTTCACGGTCTGTCTTGTAATCCAATGCGGAAAACGTATCGTCAAAGATATAGATCTCTGCCTGTCTTGCCAAAGCCCTTGCAATAGACAGTCGCTGTTTCTGCCCGCCGGAAAAGTTGCTCCCGTTCTGTGCCACATGTGCCTTGATTCCGCCTTTCTGTGCCTCTACAAATTCTGTGCTCCGGGAAATATCGACAGCCTTTTCCACCATTGCCTCATCGGCGTCATTATCGCCAAAATTTACATTCGACTGGATATCTCCGCTGAATAGGAGCGCTTTCTGGGAAACATATCCGATTTTCTCTGCCAGCTCACATTTTTTGTATTCCCGGACACAATGCCCATCCACAATGACACTTCCCTCCACAGCGTCATAAAACCGGGAAACCAGATTGACCACCGTGGATTTTCCACATCCGGTACTCCCGATCAACGCCACGGTCTGCCCCTTTTTTGCCTGGAAGGAAATATGCGACAGGACATTTTCTTCCGAATCCGGGTAACGGAAGCTGACATCCCGAAATTCTACGGTTCCAGTCTCAGAGGTTTCCCCGACACCTTCCCCGTCCTTTATTATTTCTTCTACTTCCAGCACCTCGTTGATCCGCCTTGCGGAAACAAAAGAACGGGGAGCGATCATAAACATCATGGCAAGCATCATAAAAGAAGAAATGATCTGCATTCCATAAGACATAAATACAACCATATCTCCAAACAATCCCCAGACCTCTGTCATGGCCGCAGCGTTAATAATCACGGCACCAACCCAATAGATTACCAGAGAAATTCCATTCATGGTCATGTTCATGACAGGATTCAGGAAAGCCGTGATTCTTCCTGTGAACAGATTTGCCTTTGTAAGATCTTCATTTACCTTTTCAAATTTTTCTTTCTGGAAATTCTCCGCATTATAGGCTCGGACAATACGGATACCGCTCAACGATTCCCTGGTGATCCGGTTCATATCATCCGTCAGTTTCTGTACCCTCGCAAATTTTGGTGTTACCAGAAGCAGGACGATTGCGATGCTAATCAGCATGAATGCAACCGCCACCGCAACGGAAAGCGACCATTGCCACTGTTTCCCCGCAATTTTCGTGATCGCCCAGACAGCGGTGATCGGGGCTTTCACCATCATCTGCAATCCTATTGTGATCAGCATCTGCACCTGCTGCACATCGTTTGTCGTGCGGGTGATCAGGGACGCAGTATTAAATCTGTTGATTTCTGCCATAGAAAAGCCCTGAACTTTTCTGTAAAGCAGTTCCCGCAGTCTCGCGGAAAAGTTTGCTGCAATCTGTACCACAAAGAAACTGGTAATGACAGAACACGCCATGCTTCCAAAAGCACAGAGCAGCATACAGCCTCCGTTCCTCCAAATATCAGACAGCTCATAGGCAAGACCGGTTTCCGCATTGACGCCGCCTTGCGCAATCTGCGTAATCAGATTCATATAATCCGGCATTTTCAGATCCATCCAGACCTGCGCAATGATAAAAATAAGTGCGGCCAAAGCATACAGCCATTCTCTGGCCTTTAGTTGTTTCAATAGTTTCGTCATGTCATGCATCCTTTCTATTCTTGACATTATGTATTTCATACGGTACAATAATACCTATAAATGAAACATTTTATATCATTCGAAAGACATTATATATACATGAAAATGAAAATGCAATACAGGAACAGCAAATGATACAGAAAGGAGTTATCTTGTAACATGGCAAACAAAGAAAATTATTCTGTAAAGGTTGAAATAGAAAAAGCACTTCTGAATTTACTGACAAAGAAGGAATTCACAGATATCACCGTGACTGATGTTGTGAAAGAAGCGAAAGTCGCACGGGTTTCCTTTTACCGCCATTTTTCTTCTATCGCAGATGTACTTGAAAGTATTACAGATCAGACTATACAGAAATGTAACATAGAACTTCTTCCATTGATCGATACTTCTGATGAACGGAAGCTGCGGGAATTTCTGTTCAATTATTTTTATCAGATATCATTGAATCATGAAGAAATGTGGGCATTGAGCACGATAAATAAGAATCCGCTTACTACTCATTTTGCTGCCAAAATCCAATCCTCTCTTGAGGTTCCAGATTCTTCTGCCGCAACTATGAATGAAAAATATGGATTAGTCGCAAAATTGTGTCTGTTAGATGGCATTTCCCATAAATGGGTTATGGATGGACTACAGGATACCCCCGAAGAAATGATTGATTATGTTATGCCTATTCTTAAAAACCTGTAAAAGGCAGTGAAAATGTAAAAGATAAGAATATGCAATATAACGCATAACATTTTGTATTTTACCGCATTTTCTATAATGTACATCTCATGTAAAATATAAGAACTAAGTGAGGTGATACAAATGATGGCTAAGAAATTATTAGGCACTTAACAACGAAATCTTGCGCATTTTGGCAAAATTTTGGTTCCGGCTTGTCCGGGTTAGGAGATGCGGTAAAAAAAGAACGTTTAAGAAGGAATTTGTCCCAAAATGCACTTGCTGAAATGGTACATGTTTCCTTAAACTGTG
>VSNK01000208.1:8045-9898 GCA_009774255.1 Faecalicatena sp. | reverse complement strand
CATCCTCCTGCTCTTCTTCTGCTGATGATTCTTCCTCCGGCAGCTTGGTTTCTACTTCCTCCACCGCATCCTCTTCTTCTGCCACGTCTTCCTCCGGCACCTCGGCTTCTGCTGCTTCAGCCGCTTCCTCTTCCTCCGCCTTATTTTCTTCCTCTAACGACCCTGCCACTTTCTCTTCCTCCGGTGCTTCTGCTGCTTCCGCCTTCTTTTCTTCCTCTGACGACTCTGCTTCTGCCGGCTCCGCTTCCATTACTTCTGATGTTTTTTCTATAATCTCAGCTTCCGCAGATTCCGCTGCCGGTACGACTACGGTCTCTTCCGCTGTCTTCTGCACCTGGTTCTTGATCTTGTTCTTCTTCACCTTATCCAGTCTTTTTCTCTTCATTCTTCGTCCTCCTGTTCAAGGTATCCAATAGGCCGCTGTGCCCCATTGCCATACGCAGTTGAAATTAATTTCATGTAAAATGATAGCATACCATACTTTAGAAAACAACCGCTTTCAGACCGTTATGTTGCACAAATTTTTATCCGGATTTTTGTATGTTTCATTCGCTGTCACTCTATAAGCAATGAAAATAGACTTTTGACGGTCGAATCATAAATTCCGCCCTCTGAACTCTCTCTCTGCCTCCCGTTTCTGATCCTTTTTCGCGATATCTTCACGCTTATCGTATAATTTCTTTCCCTTGGCCAGCCCAATCTCGATCTTCACCAGACGGCCGCTGAAATATACCCTGAGAGGAACCACCGTATTGCCCTTTTCCTTCATTTTTCCGAAAATTTTATGAATCTCCTTCTTATGAAGAAGAAGCTTCCTCACACGAAGAGGATCCTTATTGAAAATATTTCCTTTTTCATACGGGG
This sequence comes from Faecalicatena sp., assembly GCA_009774255.1. GTDB lineage: Bacteria > Bacillota > Clostridia > Lachnospirales > Lachnospiraceae > Schaedlerella. The sequence goes on along the minus strand of VSNK01000208.1, from coordinate 9,034 downwards.
AAATATGCATGCCATATAGATACATCTCTCCGTCTTCCACACGGATAAACGCTTCCTTAATACTGCATTGCCCCAGCCTCAGAGATTTTACCTCCGTTCCATGAAGAACAAGGCCCGCCTCATATTTTTCCAGGATAAAATAATCATGATATGCTTTTTTATTATTCGCGACCAGTTTTCCCTCTGTCTTGCCCATAATTTATACCTTTCTATGTCAATTGCTATTCGGATCTGCCGTCCCTGTTACGAAAATGCAAAACTGATCGTCCGCTGCACCTTGTCCGTTTCCAGAACCCGCACCTGGACCTTCTGCCCCAGCTTATAGCTCTTATGGGTTCGTTCTCCGATCAGCTCCAGCCGGTCTTCCCAGTATTCATAATGGTCGTCCGTCATATTCACCACATGCACCAGTCCTTCAATCGTATTCGGGAGCTCCACATATGCCCCCCATTTTGTAATCCCGGAAATGACCCCTTCGAACTCTTCTCCGATCCGTTCTGCCATATATTCTGCTTTTTTCAGCTTCACGGTCTCCCGCTCCGCTTCCTCCGCCCGGCGCTCCATCACACTGGACTGCATCGCCACCTCGGGCAGTATCTTTTCATAATGCTCGATCCGTTCCCCTGTCATACGCCCCCGGATATTCTCCTTGATAATCCGGTGGATCTGCAGATCCGGATATCTGCGGATCGGTGATGTGAAATGTGTATAATATTTTGCGGCCAATCCAAAATGTCCTGTATTTTCCCAGGTATATTTCGCCTGCTTCATGGACCGCAGTGCCAGACGGCTGATCAGCGCTTCCTCCGGAGTGCCTTCCACTTTTCCAAGGAGCTTCTGTACCTCCTTCGGGCGCACTTCATTTCCCACATGAATATGATAGCCGAAATTATTGATAAATGTACTCAGCTTCCGGATCTTATCGTCATCCGGTGTCTCATGGGTCCGGTACACGAAGGGAAGCTCCCTCCAGTAATACTCTTCGGCCA
>VSNK01000208.1:0-8035 GCA_009774255.1 Faecalicatena sp. | reverse complement strand
CGGCCACAGTCTCATTCGCCAGAAGCATAAAGTCTTCAATCAGCCTGGTTGCCGCATTCCGGTCATATGGCTTAATATCGACCGGCTTTCCACGTTCGTCCAGTATCATCTTAGTCTCCGGAAAATCAAAGTCAATGGAGCCTCTCTGATGTCTTCTCTCCCGCAGGATACGCGACAGCTCGGCCATCCTCACGAAGAGCGGAACCAACTCCCTGTAGCGCTCCGTTTCTTCCGGATCATGCTCCTCCAGGATCTTCGCCACACTGGTATAGGTCATCCGCTCATCCACACGGACGACCGTCTCCGCGATCTCCGAGTCCACGACTTCTCCTTTTCCATTGACCTGCATGATACAGCTCAGCGCCAGACGGTCTTCCCCTGCATTGAGAGAACAGATCCCGTTGGACAGCCTGTGCGGGAGCATAGGGATCACCCGGTCCGCAAGATATACGCTGGTGCCCCGCTTCAAAGCCTCACGGTCCAGAGCGCTGTGCTCCTGGACATAATTGGTCACATCCGCGATATGCACTCCCAGCCGGTAGTACTCCCCTTCCTTTGTGAGGGATACCGCGTCATCCAGATCCTTGGCATCCTCTCCGTCAATGGTCACCATCTGCCAGTCCCGCAGATCCCTGCGGCCCGCCATATCAGCCTCGCTCACATCCTTGCCAACCCGTTCGGCTTGGTTCATCACTTTCTCCGGAAATTCCACCGGAAGCTCGAAGCCTTTTACTATCGACATGATATCCGTTCCGGGATCATTGATATGTCCGATGATCTCGGTTACAACTCCTTCAGGACTCTTCTGTCCTTCGCTGCCGTAGGAGGTCAGCTCTACTACCACCTTATGGCCGTCCATGGCGCCCTTCTCTTTTCCCGCCGGAATATAGACATCCATCGGAACCCTCTGGTCATCCGGGCGTACAAACCCGTAATTCCGGCTCTTTTCATACAGACCTACAATATGAACCGTCTTGTGGGAGATCACGCGGGTAATCTTTCCTTCGATCCGCTTCCGATTCTGCTCCGAACCATCCTTCTGCCGGGTGATAATGAACTCCACCTCGTCTCCCTGAAATGCTCCTCCTCTGTTCTCTTCCGCAATATAGACATCCTCTTCCTCCCCTTCCCGGATGATAAAGCCAAACCCTCTGGCATTGGCCTGAAAAATTCCGGTGAGGCGCCTGACCTGTCCCTTTGCGTACTTTCCCTTTTTCGATACATGGATCCTGCCCTCCGCTTCTAGGGCGTCGAGCACCTCCTTAAGCTCCTCCCTCTGCTCCCTTGGTATCTGCAGGAGCATCGCGATCTCTTTTATTTTCATAGGCACATAGAAATCATCACAGATAAAATCATAGATAACTTTCTTGCGCTTTTCAAACGTATTATCCATATGCTTTCTCCTCTGCTTTCTTGTCTTTCTATATTACCAAAATTTTTCCACCTGTACGGTTGCGATTCGATAGGTCATTTGCATGCAATTTATTGCAATGCAAATGGCCTGTCGAATCAGCAACCCACTTATTAATGAGCAAAAAACGGCTGCGCAAGCAGACGTAAGAGTGCGTCAGCACGGTTTTTGCGAATGGATAAGCGGGTTAGATGCTCCTTGGAACATCCAACCGCACAGCTGGAAAATATTCTAACTCTGTATGATATTTTTTCCCCGCATGGCTGCATTATACGAAAAAAAACACCCTATATCACTTATAGAGTGCCTTTCTCATTCTGTACCAGAGACGAAACCTGATTTCTTGTATTCATCCTGTGAAGCTGCCGATTACTTCCGCATCTCTCTGAAAACCGCGTCAGTTAAATACGCCGAGATTCAGTACAACAGCCAATAAAATGAATAAAATCGCAAGAAACTTTGTTGACTTCACAAGAGCCCCTTCCATGGAGCGCCCTTTATTCTGCCCCCAATAGGTATCTGCCGCGCCGCTGATTGTCCCGAGTCCGGCTGACTTTCCTTCCTGAAGAAGAATGATCGCTGACAATGCGATACAATCTATCACAAAGATGATCGTTAAGACAATCTTTAAGATATCCATCTGTACACACCTCCTGTTTTTCTTCTGATTCACAATTAAATCAATTCTAACACACCGCACCATAGATGGCAAGCATTTCTTTTTTGTTTTTCGTTTTACCTGCCGCCATGGTGTTACAGTTCACTGGCAAGCCGTTACTATTCACGTCCTAACCGGCCGCTCATAGTAACGACATCTGCCTTTTAAAATGTCTACGCTCCGCTTCGGTACGCACTAAGCGAACGTCCACCGGACGTTCAGTGCCCTTCGGCGATGGGGCAGATGTCATTGCCCCATCACTTTTCTGGCGGCTAACCGTGCAGCGTGGTGCACGGTCCAGGAGTGAACAGTAACCGCCATGGTTACGGTGTAACCTGTCACTTATTGTTCCAGTTCAAAATATATCTGGTACGCCTGGTATTCTCCGGATGCTGCCGGAAGCGGAAGCCCCATCTCCATCAGCGCATCTGCGGCATACAGCCTGCCGCTTACCAGTTCCCGGTACATATGGCCGCTTTTCAGCCCCTTCGGCTTCACATAATCCACCGTCATATTTCCATGGAGCTCCAACATCACCGCACAGAGAAGCACCTGTGACTTGTCCTCGGAAATGAACTGCCATGCCCCCACCGGCTGCTCGAACGGGTTGGTCAGACGATAGTACAGTCCATTCTGGATCAGCATCGCGTATTTATGATAATCTGCCACCTGACGGCGGATATCCCGTTTTTCTTCTTCCGAAAGTCTTCCCAGATCCAGCTCATACCCAAAAGTGCCTGCCATCGCAGTGATCGATCTCGTCTCCAGAGACATATTTCTTCCCGTCTGATGATTCGGAACCGCGGATACATGGGATCCGACCGTGGACACCGGATATCCAAAGGAAGTCCCGTACTGGATCCGCACCCGGTCTGCCGCGTCCGTATTGTCACTGCACCAGATCTGCGGCGTGTAATAGAGCATCCCGGCGTCAAATCTTCCGCCGCCACCGCTGCAGCCTTCGATCAGGATGTTCGGATATCTCTGCACCAGACGTTCCAGAAAATCATACAAGCCCAGTACATAGTCATGAAGAACCTTTCCCTGCTCCTGTGTCCCGCAGGAATAAATATCCGCGAGCCCTCTGTTCATATCCCACTTTACATACTCAATATTCCCTTTGTCCAGAACATTGCAGATCTGCTCAAAGATAGAATCTACGACCTCTTTTCTGGAAAAGTCCAGTACCAGCTGGTTCCTTGCACGAACCGGATTGCGCCCGGGAATCCGCATTGCCCAGTCCGGATGACGCTGAAACAGCGCGCTGTCCTCATTGACAGACTCCGGCTCAATCCAGATTCCAAACTTCATACCAAGACTGTTGATCCTTCCGATCAGACTTTCCAGGGATTCTCCCAGCTTCTCTTCATTTGCGTACCAGTCTCCCAGTCCGCTGTTGTCGTCGTCCCGTTTTCCGAACCATCCGTCATCCAGCACCAGCATCTCGATTCCCAGCTCCGACGCCTGCTTCGCAAGCTGATAGATCGCCTCGCCGTCAAAATCAAAATAAGATGCCTCCCAGCTGTTCACCAGGATCGGCCGCACCACATCTCTGTATTTTCCGCGGCACAGGTGCGTCCGGAAGCAGGTATGAAGATTCTGGGACAGCTTCGCCAGACCACTGCGGCTGTATGTCATCACAACCTCCGGGGCACAGAACTCCTCCTCCGGCTCCAGAGGATAGGAAAATCTTTCTTCATAGAGCCCAAGCTGGAGCCTTGTCTGATTGAACTGATCCAACTCTACTTCACCCTTAAAGCCTCCGCTGTACAAAAATGACATCGCATAACAGCTTCCCGTATCCTCCGTTGCATCCCTGTCTGCCAGGATCATCATCGGATTGTACTGATGGCTGGAAGTTCCTCTCCTGCTGCCGATCGACTGGACGCCATGAACCACCGGAGTCCTCTGAAAATTCCGTTCCATCGCGTGACGCCCATAAAAACTGATAAAGTCGAAATCTCCATGTACAAAATCCAGATTGGCCGGCTGCAGCTTTTCCAGATACACTTTGCTCTTTCCGCCATTCCTTACCCTTGCGCTCCGTGTGATCACATCATACTCCGGCAGCACACCATACAGAAGTTCCACGGCGACCTTTGTCACCGGGTCTTCCATATGTATTTCCAATGTCTGCGCCTCGCTTTCCTCCGCATACACGGCCGGAAGCCCTTTGATTCCATATTTTCCATTTTTGATCTCATATCCTTTGAATCGGAGATCACAACTGACCGAGCCATCTGCATTTCTCACGGCAATCGCCGGGCTTCTGTAGTCCCCGTTGCCCAGGCAAGGGAATTCCTGCGGCAAAACATCCATCGAATAGGTTCGGTCACTGCCCACATCGTACGGATTGCCGGAAAAGCCTCTGTCCGTATAGGTCAGCAGATAGTCCATACAGCCTTCGGTCTTCCTGCCATAGTATAAATGCAGAAGAAATCCAAACGGATCGACCTGCATTTGATACGTTGAATCTTTCGTGTGCAGTGTAAAAACTTTTCTCGCTTCATCAAAAAAAATTCCCATATCTTTTTCTCCTTTTCTCACATTGCACCTGATACAGCGTATATCAAGCTCCAATTTTTTCACAGCGTAATCGCACTAAGTATAGCGCATGAATCTGACCTGTGCAATCATTTTTCTATTTTTTTCCAAAATTTTATTAACAGTCAAGGCGGACTTATAGAAAGTCCGCCTTGACTGATGAGCCGGCATCTGCATCAGGCCGATCTCATTTACCTTGATCAGGTCATATATTACTATTTCACCGCGCCGTTTACTACACCGTTCAGGATCTGCTTCTGACAGATAATGTAGAAGATCAGGATCGGCAGCAGTGCCAGCAGGTATGATGCAAATGCCAGGTTGTAGTTCGTACCGAACTGTGTCTGGAATGTCAGCTGTGCCAGAGGCAGTGTATTCATTCCGCTTCCTGACATGATTACAAGAGGCGTCATAACGTCATTCCATGTACCCAACGCTGTCAGTACCGCAACCGTTGCATGCATAGGCTTCATGATCGGGAAAATGATGCTCCAGTAGGTACGGAAGGTGCTTGCCCCGTCCACACGAGCCGCTTCTTCCAGCGCAATCGGGATATTTACCAGATATCCGGAATACAGCAGCACATTCATCGGCATATAGAATACGACATAGCAGAGGATAACGCCCACCAGGTTGTCAATTCCCATCTGAGCCGTCTGTTTTACCAGGGGCATCATCAGAATCGCGAATGGTACGAACATACCGCTTACGATGTACAGGTATGCAAAATTATAAAATTTATTTTTTGCTTTATTTCTTCCAACCGCATATCCGATCATAGAATGGATCAGGATGGATACCACCACCGTGATCACCGTGATCAGAAAGCTGTTAAACAGGGAACGCCAGAAATCTGTCACACGCATTGCCTCCGCAAAGTTCGCAAGGCTCCAGCTCTTCGGCAGGGAAAGGATCCCGGAGATGCTGTTTGTCATCTCGCTAGGCTGCTTAAACGCAATAACGATCGTCATATAGAGCGGAAAAGCTACAGTGATCAGTCCAATGATCAGCAGGATGGTAATAGGCCAGTTTACTCTCTCGTTTACTTTCTCTTTCATTATAACTGCTCCTCCCTCTTACTTGTAAATGTCATCTGTGCTACGGAGATCACTACAATCATGATAAAGAAGACTACTGCGTTGGCGCTCTGGAAACCGAACTGTCCGCCTGACATACCGTTGTTGTAGATCAGGTAGGAGATGGATTCGGTACTCTGTGCCGGACCGCCCTTTGTCAATGCCATGATCTGATCGAATACCATCAGGAAGTTCTTCATACACAGCACCATGTTGATGCTGAAAAATGGAAGGATCAGCGGGAAGGTCAGGTGCTTGAACTGAGCCCACCCGGTCGCGCCGTCAATGGAGCCTGCCTCATATACGTCCTCCGGCACGGTCTGGAGACCGGAGATGTAGATGATCGTATTCATTGCGATGGACTGCCATGCACATACGATCATGATGGCAACCCATGCCCACTTGGTACTTGCCAGCATACTGGTTCCTTCGCCGCCCATCATCTGAATCACTGCCGGAAGGATGTATGTAAAGAAATAATTGAAAATGTAGCCGACTACCAACGCGCCCAGGATGTTCGGGATAAAGTACAGTCCGCGCAGCGCGCTCTTAAATTTGATCTTGCTGTTCAGGCCAAGTGCCAGGATCAGGCTGATCACATTGACCGCAATGGTGGAAACCAGGGCCAGCTTAAAGGTGAACCAGTAGGATCTGCCGACACGTCCGTCCTGGAACAGGTCTACATAGTTACGGATTCCGACCCAGTCATAAGAACCATAGCCCTTAAAGTTCGTAAAACTGTAGATCGCACCCTTGATCAGGGGTAATGTGTTAAACAAGAAGAACAAAATGAGGATCGGTATCGTCATCAACAAAAATGTCCGTTCTCTGTCATTCATTTTTTTCATTTTCTTCCCACTCCTTTCCGATTACTCATTCCCGTGTGCCGCTTCATATTCCTCTACCAGACGGATAATGTCGCGGTTGTAACGCAGCCAGTCCTTATCAAATTTTGCAAGGAACGCATCCACATCCTGGTTGATCAGGAATGTCTGGATCTGCGCATCCACTGCCATCTCGGAAGGATAGTAGTGATCCTGGTAGTCAGACATGATACCCTCTTCGATATACTCTGTCATACCATCTACTTCACTTGCCAGCTGGAAGTTATCGTCCTTGCAGGGCACCGCGTTCTGGTCATCCAGGTACATCTGGATATTTTCATTCTCCAGAAGGAAGTCGATGACCTCATAAGCCGCTTCCTTGTTCTTACACTCGGATGTCACGCAGAACTGCAGGTCCACACCGGAGTTCAGTACGTTGCCGCCTTTTTCATCACTTCCCGGCATTACGAAGGAGTCAATGTTCATATCTGGATTCACGGATTTGATCTGGGGTACGGCATAGCTTCCGATGGTATACATCGCGCACTCCCCGTTCGCGAATGCGGTACATGCGTCATTGTAGCCATACGCAAACGGTCCGTCTTCGCCGTATTCTACCATTTCCAGCATTTTCTCAGCAATCTCACGGTACTCATTGGTAAAATTGGTCTCGCCGCGGTTCACCTGCTTACACACATCCGCCGGTGCCAGATCGACTGCCAGGGCATTCCACGGAGCCAGACAGGTCCAGGTATCTTTGAAGCCGAAGTACAATGGCTGGATGCCCTCTGACTGAATCTCTTTACAAAGGCCGATGAACTCATCCCAGGTCTCCGGAATCTCCCAGCCGTGTTCCTCGAACATATCCCTGTTGTAGAGCACGCCGGCCGCGTTCGCCACATAGGGAACACCGAAGGTCCCTTCCGTAGGAACGAACTCCAGATTCTCCAGGATGTCCAGATAAGCCTGCTTGATGCTGCTTAAGCCCTGATAATCGGAGACATCCGCCAGAATGTTGGAATCCACGAAGTAAGAATAGTTGATGTCTCCTCCGATTCCGATGATATCCGGATAGTTCTCACGGATAAACCGGGTTTTCAAAATTGTCATTGCATCATTCGGGGAGTCGATCTTGAGTACAATGTCGTCATGCGTCGCATTGAACTGCTCTTCCAACTTCTCGAACACGTCCACGGCTTCCGGCTTGTACTGTACCAGTTCGACCACGGTCTTGCCCGCGTTTTCATCTGTGCCGCATGCACTGAGCGCCATCGCGATCAGCATGATGCCTGCCAGAAGTACGCTAACTACTGCTTTTCTTTTTCTCATTGCTTCACTTTCTCCTTTCCCTATACAGAAACATCTTTGGTTTCTCTGATGAAAATATTATACCTTCCATTATGCGACTAATAAATAGCCGTATTTTAGGCCTTTTATACCATTATGCTATTTTATTAAATATTTATAAAAATCACCTAGTACATCATTGCTTAAATAATAATGAATAAATGTTGCTTTTTTA
>VSNK01000207.1 GCA_009774255.1 Faecalicatena sp. | reverse complement strand
ATATAATACATAAGGACTCTATATTTAGGCTGCATATATAAATGCTTCGTATAGATTTTGTTAGATTCAAGTAATGAAAAAGGAGGAAAAAGCATGAGCGCTATTTCTGGAATTAGTAGTACATCCCCTTATTTATATGGACATATCGCAAGCGGTAATCGATTGATGTCTGCTGCCGACGGTGCCGCCGAGCTGGCCATCACCAAGAAGATGCAGGCACAGACCACAGGTATCAACACAGGTACGAAGAATCTCGATGATGGGATGAGCCTGCTGAGGACTTCCGATGGTGCGATGGGCAGTATCACGAACTCTCTGCAGAGGATGCGTGAGCTTGCGGTACGTGCTTCAAGCGGTCTTTTGAATGATTCTAACCGTGCGGCTATTCAGAAGGAAGTAGATCAGATCAAGCAGGAGATTGACCATGTTGCCACACAGACCAATTTCAACGGCATCAGCTTACTCAACGGCAGCCAGAGCAATGGGATTGATCTGGTAGGAGACGCGGGAGGAAGTTCCGTCAATATCAGTAAGTCCGTCAATTCTACACTGGATGCTCTCGGCCTGAAGGATTTTGATGTCACAAAGGATTTTAATATCCAGGATATTGATGCTGCCTTGGATAAGGTTACCAGCGAGCGCAGCACTCTGGGAGCACAGTACAACAAGCTGGGATACTCCATTGATTATAATGGAATTGCGTCAGAAAATCTGACGGCATCCGAAAGCCGTATGGGCGATACGGATATTGCAAAGACTCTGATGGAATTAAAGCATCAGCAGACATTACAGAGCATTTCCATGATGCTGCAGAAGAAGAACATGGGTCAGAAGAGACAGCAGACCATGGGATTGCTTGATATGTAAAGCAGTTACAAACAGACACATCATAATATAAAAAAGCATTTTGCGGTTTCTTTCTATTGTAAGGATACGTTCTTGTTCGGACGTATCCTTATAATATACTCACGGCCGATGAAATCTGCCGTGAGTATCGCGCCAGCCGCAGCCGCAAAGCGGCATAATTCCTTATGCGGCTGTGCGCATCCTATTATACTGTGCAGAAGATTTATCTAGCGCTCAGTATAAGGAGTTGTAGGAAAATAACTGATACATCTTGACTTGTCTATTGCTCCGTCCGCACAGGTCAAAAAGCCTCGACGTAGCCCGCCAAGCGCCAGTGACGCTTGTTCATCAAGGACCGAAACGGAGTGTAGAATTGCGTTTTTTGATCTGCACATCCGAAGCAATATCCTGCGCAATCTGTGTCATTTATTTTTCTACAACTCCTAATTATGGACAACATAGACTATAAGGAACTGCAGGAAAGGAATTGCCCATGGGACGATATCTGAATTTTGGAAACGCGGGCTTTCAGTCTGTGCGGAAGGGTTTATATGTGGATAAATCCGGTCTGATCGCATTTATGAATGAGACCCTGGGAACGAAGGAAAAGCTCACCTGTGTCAGCCGGCCGAGAAGATTTGGAAAATCTTTTGCCACACAGATGCTTTGTGCATATTATGATAAAAGCTGTGAATCGAGGGAATTATTTGAGGATCTGGAGATTGCCGGCCACCCGGACTTTCATAAATATCTGAACAAATACGACGTCATTTATCTTGATATCACATGGTTCATATCTGCCTCAGAAAATATTCAAAATACCGTGAAATATCTGCAGAAAGAGGTTATTGCAGAGTTGACCGATACCTTTCCGGATATAAAAACAGACAGCAGCTCTCTTCCTGCCGCATTAGCAGACGTGAGCGATACAACCGGTCGAAAATTTATTATCATAATTGATGAATGGGATGCTTTATTCCGGGAGGCAAAGGAAGATACGGCTCTGCAGGAAGAATATATCCGGCTGTTACGCGGGCTGTTCAAAAGCAGCCTGACAGATAAGATGATCGAAGCAGCCTACATGACCGGGATTTTACCGATTAAAAAATACGGAACACAATCTGCTCTGACAGATTTTCAGGAATATACGATGATACATCCAAAGAAACTTGCAAGATATGTTGGTTTTACCGAATGCGAGGTTCAGGAGCTTTGCCGGATTCATAACATGGATTTTGATGAAATGAAAAGCTGGTATGATGGATATTGTTTTCAAAAGGAGAAATCCGTCTATGGCCCGAATTCCGTATCTCAAGCTGTCCTTCATGAAGAGTTTGGCACCTACTGGACGGAAACTGAGACTTATGAAAGTTTAAAGTCATACATCAACATGAATCTGGACAACTTGAAGGACTCCATCATTTCCATGCTGGGCGGAGAGCGTTGCAGAATAAATACACGCAGATTTCAGAACGATATCACCAACTTAAAAAGCAAGGATGATGTCATGACATTGTTAGTGCATCTTGGATACCTAGCCTTTGACTCAATAAAAAGTGAAGTCTTTATTCCAAACAGGGAAGTGGCAGATGAATTTCAAAATGCGGTGGAACCCGGGAATTGGGGTGTGATCGCAGAGGTATTGTCAGAATCCGACAAACTGTTGGAGGCAACGATATCCGGACACAGTGGAATCGTTGCACAAGGAATTGATAAGGTTCATAAGGCCAATACTTCCATATTGGAATACAATAATGAAAATGCACTTAGCTGTGTGATCACGATTGCATATTTTTGTGCGCAGAAAGAATATGACCTGATTCGAGAAATGCCATCGGGAAAAGGATTCGCAGATATTGTATGTATTCCTAAAAAGTATACTGACAAACCTGCACTTATTGTCGAATTAAAATGGGATAAATCTGTGAATGGAGCCATTCAGCAGATAAAAGATAATAATTATCCTGATGCCCTAAAAAGCTTCGGCGGCACAATTTTACTGGTCGGAATTAATTACTGCAAAGCTGACAAAAGACATGAATGCCTGATCGAACAGTATCAGAAGGCATAATTTATACTGCGCGTCAGATAAATCTGCCGTGCAGTATAACATGATGCGCACAGCCGCATGAGGAATTATGCCGCTTTGCGGCTGGCATACATTTCCTCTAATGTAATAAAGATCTGATTCTCCTTTGGTCTGGCAGCGAACCCGGACCCGCTTATGAATCCATATTTATAACAATTCAATCCCGCTGCTTTCACCTGATCAATTTCAGTATCAATCATCTTTTCCGAAACAGGTTCTTTCCGGAATTTTGCTTCATAGAATATATAGCCTTTCCGATCCTGAGTAACAATATCAAACTCACCGTTCCTCTTCCGAACCGGATCATCGTAATAATATTTTCCTATTTTTTCAAAAGGTTCTTCCAATAAATCACATATTTCAAGTTGTCAATATGAATATAACACACACTAAAAAAGAAGTCGATTTTAACTCGGTTCCATCCGAGTCGGTTTTATCCGAGTTAATCACACTTGTAATTCTATTTGGCTGGATACCATCCCGATTTGAAATCCTGTGAAAACATGTTATAATAAATTTTGTAATGAATTAGAGAAAGAGAATACAGTCATAATTCCGGAAAGAATATGGAGGGAGCTGCATGAAAGATATTTTTTTACTGTATGATACAAGCTGTTTTTTTGAAATTGTGATCTTAAATTATTTTATGAGCCTGACACAATGCGAGATGCTCTATTGTTCCCCGGACGGAAAACCCATCAAAGCTATGGAGGGTTATTCCGTAAATGTGGACGCCGCTCTGAAGGATATCAATCCGAAACAGGTTCGAAGCATGATAATCCCCGGCGGAGATATTTCTGCGGTCAATACCGGCGAAGTGCAAGATTATCTGCGGGAAATGAAGCGCAGGCAGGTTCTGATCGGTGGAATCTGTGCCGGTGTGGATCTGCTGGAGCATGCGGGGATACTGAACGGTATAAAATCAACGAACTCTGTTGATTCTGATATTGTAAATGATCAGCATGTGATCACCGCAAGGGCAAATGCATATGTAGATTTCGCGGTTGAAACGGCAAAAGAGTTAGAGCTCTTTGAAGATGAGGCTGATCTGCAGGAAACGATTGACTTCTGGAAATACCATAAGAGAGCAACATGACAGAGACAACCGGACACCGCACGTCTAATCAGCTAAAATACGGCATTTCTCACTTTGTGTCGTTGTATTTTCTCTGAGGAGCTGATACTCTGTCTGTGAAAGGAGGACCGCCATGGATCAAAAAAAAGTCGGAGCCTTTATGAAGGGACTTCGCAAGGAAAAAGGAATCACACAAGAAACATTTGCCGGAATCCTTGGAGTAACCGGCAGAACTGTTTCACGCTGGGAAACCGGTTCCAATATGCCTGACCTGGATATCCTGATCCAGATCGCAGACTATTATAATGTAGAAATCAGAGAACTCCTGGATGGAGAAAGGAAAAGTGAGAAAATGAATAAAGACTTAGAAGAAACCGTATTGAAGGTAGCGGATTACAGCAATGAAGAAAAAATGAAATTGATTCGAAAACTGCATGTGTTCTCATGGGTCGGCGTGGTGTCCTTTCTGGTATTCCTGATACTGGAAAGCATGGGGCTGGCCGACAGCGGATATACGGAAGCCATCGCCTCCTTCTGCGCCGGACTGTCCCTCGGAATCTTGATCTGCTTTGTCATATATACGAGCAGAAATATATCAAAATTCCAGGCTTTTAAAAGACGGCTTTTGAAGCGGCAGTAAAAAAGTGGCAAAAAAAGTGGCAAAAAAAGAGCCAAAAAAAGGGTCAAAAAGGTTTTAAAAAGATTCTTAAAGATTCAATCGTACGGCAGGATGCTCCAAAGGGCATCCTACCAGATCCTTCCCTGCTGCCGCAGATATACATACTGCCTGATATCCCTCTGCGTTTCCCTGGGAAGCTCCAGGAACTGGCAGCCGTAACCATAGCGCCCGTCCCGGAAGGGCTCTTCCCTCAGGATGACGGCTTTCATACGGCATTCCTTTTCGATAAAACGATAAGAAAATTCGATCGTGCCATCACACGGCAGCTTTCTTGCGGTAATAAAATAAATACCGCCTTCGCTGATATTCTGGATCGCTCCGCTGAAATCATCCTGCCCCGAAAGTGTGAAGACAATTTCCTTCTCCATCTGTGCCCTGACGCTCCTTCGTCCTTCCACAATCTCAATCGTCTCCAGAATTTCACAATCCGCAACCCATAGAGCAGCCACCGACGGATCTATATTTCTCCTGACCGCAAGTTCACAGTACGTCTTCACACATCCGATCTGGCTGTCAAAAAAATCTATCCGGAGCTTCGATAAGTCAGGCAGCTCATGTTCCCTTTTTAAAAGCAATGTAATCTGCTCCCCGTCACATTTTACCCGTATCCTTTTCTGAACCGCATGATCTGACTCATAGACAGCACACACCGTGCAATGATTTAAAACCATAGGCTATTCTCCTTATACTTGTATTTGCTTAGTATCTCGCAGATACCCTGCAATTCCTGTATTCATTCGGTTTCACAATTCAAGTAACAGAACCCTCCAACTATGTTGAAGCACAGTTAGAGGGTTCGTTCTTTATCATCACTTATTACCTACAAGTATTATAGCATACGCAGTTTTACTTTGCAATACGCACTTTCGAGAGCTAACTTTATTTTAAATCCCCCGTTACAGTTCACGGCCTGACCGGCCGCAAACTGTAACGCATCCAGCCCATTGAAAAGTCGCCTTCGGCGAGGGGCTGGATGCCTGAAACCGCAGCTTTATCGGCCGGATGCCTTGCAGCAGGGTGCAAGGCACCGTGAATAGTAACATTCCCCCCTCTTTCCTTGGCCTGCATGAATTCCGCATCAATGTGACTACGTCACAGAATAAGCCATTTCTCCCCTGTATAATAAAGAAAAAAACAAGAGGAGTTTTACCATGGCAAAAAAGAAAGCGGCTGTCAGCATCCGAGAATGCGTTGCCTGCGGATGTTGCATAAAAGTCTGTCCACGAAAGGCAATCACCGTTCCCAACGGCATCCATGCGGTCATCGACAGGGAATTATGTGTCGGATGCGGGAAATGTGTAAAGGAATGTCCCGCAAGTATTATTTCATTGGAGGTGACAGAAAAATGAAAGGAAAAAAGAAATGGTATGATTACCTTTGGATTGCCTCACTGACCTACCTGATCCTTGGATTTTTTAATATCCTCTTTGCATGGCTGGGGCTTTTCTGCTTTTTTATCCCCCTTGCCATAGCGGTTATTAAGGGCAATAAGGCATACTGCAACAAATATTGCGGCAGAGGCCAGCTATTCTCCCTGGTCGGCGGCAGGTTCGGGCTGTCACGGAAAAAGGATATCCCCGGCTGGATGAAATCGGGTTATTTCCGATATGGATTTTTGATATTCTTCTTTGTAATGTTCTTCCTTATGCTGTGGAACACCTGGCTGGTCTTTGCCGGGACAAAAGATCTTGGTACCGCAGTAACACTGCTGTGGACCTTCAAGCTTCCATGGCATTGGGCTTACCATGGCACCTTGTTCTCTGACGGTGTGGCCCAGTTTGCTTTCGGCTTTTACAGCGTGATGCTCACCTCCACTGTACTGGGATTCCTGACCATGGCCTTATTCAAACCCCGCTCCTGGTGCGTATACTGCCCCATGGGAACAATGACACAGCTTATATGTAAAGCCAAAAACGTGACCACGTCACAGAAACAGTAAGCAGAATATGATACACTGCCAACAGATAAAAAGTAACACCCTTCGGGCAAGGTAAATTTGCTGAAAGAAAAGAGAAAGCGCCCTGGGGTGTATATCTAATGCGCCAAAAGCAGCGCAAGAATAATAAGAATAATGAAAGGAAGGTACTGATTATGTCCGTAATTCATGTAAACAAAGACAACTTCGATTCTGTAAGAACTAGCGAAAAGCCCGTGCTCCTGGATTTCTACGCCGACTGGTGCGGCCCCTGCCGCATGGTATCCCCTATAGTGGAAGAAATCGCGGCGGAAAACCCGCAGTACCTGATAGGTAAAATCAACGTAGAGAAAGAACCAGAGCTGGCGCAGAAATTCCATGTCTTAAGCATCCCCACACTGGTCGTGATCAAAGGCGGGGATGTCATAAGCCAGTCGGCAGGCGCAAGGCCGAAAGCAGCAATCCTCGCCATGTTAAAGAGTTAGATTGCGGAGGCGTTTTTTGTCAAGAATCATAACGCCGCCCCTGGAAACCTCCACGATCCCTTCACCGGCAAAATATTTCAGCATCCGGGATACCACTTCACGGGCAGAACCCATATACCGGGCAATCTGCCCGTGCGTCAACGTAATGGTATCTGAACCGGTTCTGGCTGATTCATCGGAAAGGAAGATTGCCAGACGTTTATCCATGCTCATAAACAAAACCTGCTGCAGCACCCACATCACATCCGAAAAACGGCTGACCGCAGTTTCCAACGCAAATATGCGAATGTCCGGATTCCGCTGCGATACTGCTGCAAAAGCAGGACCACTGACCACACAGCACTGGCTGTCCTCCTCCGCATCCACGAATACATCAAATGTGATGGCATCCAGCACGCAGGAGGCAGACAGCATGCACAGATCACCCCTGTACAGGCGGTAAAGCGTGATCTCCTTTCCCTCATCCGACATCATATAAAGACGCAGGCTCCCGGACCGGACAAGGATCACTCCGGAACATTCTTCGCCGTTGTGGATATTCCTTCCCTTCGGGTAAGTAAACATATGAGAATTCCGGCAGATGTACTCCCTGTCCTCATCGGATATTTTCTCCCAAAAAGGAAAGTATTCTTTATAAATATTTTCAAACATAATATCTGGCATCCCCTCCTAAAAATCAATTATTCTGCAGCCATACCCTCCTACCATAGATGGTTTATCATCTCATTTTTCATCAGCGCTTTTAGCGAAGCGCCAAGAACCGCATCCGTGATATTGGTAAGCTCACTGCGCAATTCGCTGTACCGCAGGGTGCCCTTTGCCGCCAGCACACAGATGATCCGTGAATTCCATTTGCCCCCGAACACGTCCAGCCCATATTCCAGCGGACAGCGGATATCCTTGTCTAATTTTGGTTTATACATATGATCACCTCGACTCATTCCTTCAACGTGTATCCTCATATCATTATCCCTTTATATCAACAAAAAATCAAGTTACAATGAAAAAAACATATCCTGACTTTTGGGCCGCTTTGTATCGAACCAAAATATCAGCGCAGAGGTTATGGGAAGCTGCTCATTCAGCATTCTTTTGCATTTTGGCAATATTTAAAATTCATCCAAAACAGTTTCCACATAATACATCGCCGCGCCGACGTATTTGCCAGTTCCCGATTATAAGGAACGCAGGTACTTGTGAGCATCCGCGTTCCATCTCTCTGTTTTTTTATCCCGATATTTTTGTTCTTTCAATCACACAGGTATGTTTCCGCTCCCCCTTCTTTCCATCCTTTTCATAGCTAATCCCCACCAACAGAAGCTCTCCGCCATATCCTGCCAATGCCTCCGGATATCGCCTTTCCCTGATTTGTGCAATGGCGCCCCGGGCGGTCTGATTCCATTTCAGTTCGATCAGAAGTGCGGGGACAGATGAAAATTTCTTAGGCAGATACACAAGATCCACGTACCCGTCGCCGGACGGTAATTCCTCAAATTTAATGTAATAATCTTTATAGCTAAAATATGCCAGCTTTACAACACTGCGCAGAGCCTGCTCGTTGCTATAAAACAAATGGGCTGTCTCCTCTCGATGTATCTTCTCAATCTGGGCAGCCACCGCCTCTGCATTTCCATGAATAGTGTCCAAAATCAACTGGTCGCTCTCCTTTACACGCCGTATCGTATCACCCCGCTTCACCCTGCGGATCGTTCTGGCAAATTCCAGGCGTATCTCCTCATTGGGAATGTGGGCCGTTCCTGTTGCCTTATCGTATGCAAGATAGCCCAGGTGGATCAGCAGTGTCAGCACATCGTCACGATCCCGAAAACTCACCAGATCGTTGGCAAATCCATTGGTATCTACCGGGACAGCAATTCCGCCCAAAAGCTTCGCGCTGATCTCTGACATACCGTCATAGTCCAGGCTGATATATTCCATCAGGCTTTTAGAGGCAGAGGTTTCCGTCCAGTAGGAGGCAAATTCCCGGGTGCGCAAGGCCTCCCTAAGAGCATTCGGATTATTGCGCGGTATCCCCTCCAGCGTATAGCCGTCATACCACTGCTTCATCAGAGTAAAATCACAATTCTGCCCCTGGCAGAGTTCCTTCACTTCGGCTTCCGTAAAGCCCACATACTCTGCGTACCGCCTTGGGCTTACAATCGTATATTCCTTAAAATCCGAAATAGCAGATTGGGAACCGTCCTTTTTGATAGGCAGTATCCCGGTCATATAGGCCGCCGCAAAAATCTTGTCTGTAGTGCCGCTGCTTTTGAACAGCATACGCAGGAATCTGAGATATTCCATCTGTATGTCCGGTATCTCCCTGATCGGAGCATCCCATTCATCAATGATCATAATCAATTTTTTCCCCGTCAGTTCCACCGCATGGAGCAGGGTTTCGTCAAATGTATTCCCCGTCTTAAGCCCCGGATATGCCAGTACAAGCTCCTCTGTTACGCTGTCCTGTATAAAAGAAAGCATATTTTCTGCCTCAACTTTTCCCATAAGATTTGTCATATCAAGGTAGATCACATCATATTGGTTCAAATGCTTCCGATAGCCATCCCTCATTTTTTCATCCGTGGAAATTGACAAGTCCTCGAACAGCTTAGATGAATCACAGCTTCTGTCATAGTAGGCGCACAGCATTTTTGCCGCAAAGGATTTTCCAAAACGTCTCGGACGGCTGACACAAATCAGGCGCCTTGGTGTCTCAATTGCTTCGTTCACCAGACTGATCAGGCCGCTCTTATCTACATACAAGTCATTCCTGATCCCCGTAAAACCGCTGTTTCCCGGATTCAAATACATCCCCATCCCGTACTCCTTCCTGCCTTCTCTTCCCAGGCTCCGGTTGTATTTCCCAACCTTAAACGGTGTCTGCCATCCTTGCAGCCCTGCATAGACACGAGTCCATGCTTTTATAGTGAACGACAAAATAATTTATCATCCACTATAAACCCTCCGGGGGATGCGCACGATTTTTACAAGGTAGATACTGCGCTTTGGCGCAGCAAAAATCGGCGCAGCGAACGACAAAAACAAAAGTTTTTGTCGTTCACTATAGATT
>VSNK01000206.1 GCA_009774255.1 Faecalicatena sp. | reverse complement strand
AAGAAACGCTCCGCGCAAAAGCGGGCATCCGAGATATGGATACGGATATGTTCCTGTGCGGAAAAATGCTTCATTGTACGATTCCCCCTTTGTATTTCTCTATCTTCTTATCGCCGAAGTGAAAATTTGTTGATATTGTTTTTTATTATATACCACAGAGCAAAATCCGGCTACATGTTTTTGACCTCTTTTTCAGTATTGTTTTCTTCGTATTCCGGCAGATGGCAACCAATGTCGTTTTGGACGGCAATCCTGAGGGCGCGAGAAGCCTCCCCTTCGTAATATAATATAGACAGACAACAGGAAAGGCTTACATTTAGAATCTGCATCGCAGATCAATTACAAATCTCAGGAGGAACACAAATGAAGACCAAAATCAAGAACCCCATTATTCCAGGCTACACACCGGACCCCTCGATCTGCCGCGTGGGAGAAGATTTCTATATCGTCTGTTCCAGTATGGAGCTGGATCCAGGTATTCCGATCTATCACAGCAGGGATCTCGCGCACTGGGAGCTGATCGGCAATGTCATGTCCGCAAAAAATCATTATCATGTCAAGCAGAACTCCATGATCGGCGGCATGATGGCCCCGACCTTGCGTTATCATAACGGCACCTTCTACCTGATCGCGGCCAATTTCAGCCACAACGACAATTTTATTGTCACAGCAAAGGATCCGAAAGGTCCCTGGTCAGAACCCCATTGGCTGGATGATGTGCCGGGCATTGACGCCTCCCTTTTCTTTGACAATGACGGGACATGTTATATGACCGGCACCGGGGATGTCTGGGAAAATGAAGGAGGCCGCATGGAGCGGGGCATCTGGATCGCCGAATACGATATTGACAATTATAAAGTTGTCGGCAGACCCTTTACCATCTTTAACAGTGCCCTGCGTGTAGGTTCCTCACCGGAATCTCCGCACATTTACCACATCGGAGATTATTATCATCTCCTGATCGCGGAAGGCGGAACGGAGCATTATCACGCCGTCATGCATGCCAGAAGCAAAGAATTGTTTTCTTTCTTCGAAGCAAACCCGGCCAATCCGGTGCTCACACACCGCCACATGGGTTTTGGAAGTCCCATCATCAACATCGGACACGCGGATATTACCGATCTTCCGGACGGAAGCTGGGCAGCGGTCATGCTTGGAACAAGGCTTGTGGAGGGTACAAAGCTGCTGGGCAGAGAAACGTTCTATTGTCCCCTGGTCTGGGAGCGGGACTGGCCCCTCTTTTCTCCCGAAACCGGGAAGGTGGAATGGGAATACGACGCGCCGGCCTCCCTTCCGTGGACAGAGTATCCGCCTGCGCCTGTATGCATCGGCTTTGATGACGAAAAAGCAGATCCCCGCTGGACCGCATGGGGAACCCCCTATGGAGAGCCTTTCCGGGTATCCGATTCCAGGTTCTTTATCCGATGCATTCCACAAAGCCTGAACAACCAGATCCGCAGGCTTTCGGAGGAGAAAGCGGTTGTCTATGACCATTTCGCGCCGGTATATGCGATGCGCCAGACTCAGCCGGTTCAGACCGCCGCCGCGCAGATGACATTTCTGCCGGTGGAGGGCGAGACGGCAGGAATTGCTCTAATCCGCGCGATGAACTACCAGTTTCATTTTGAACGCTGCTGTACGGATGGACGCCAGCTGCTGCGCCTTGTCATGACAACGGCCGAATTTGACAGTCTTCCGTATTATCCGGGATTTGAATGCGAAAACAAAAGCGTTGTTCTTGCGGAAACGTTGTATTCTTCCCCGGACATTATCCTCCAGGCCGAGCTGGATCATCTGAAGTTCACTTTCAGGTATGGTGCAAAAAAGGAGGATATGCAGGAGCTTTGCGTGACTGACGGCAGGCTGATCTGCCCGGAGCAGATCGGCTGTATGAGCGGAACGCTGATCGGTATCTTTGCCAGCGGAAACGGCAGAGACAGCGCAAATGAAGCATCATTTGACTGGTTTGAACTGAGATAAGATTTGACTGGTTTGAACCGAGATAAGATTTGACTGGTTTGAACTGAGATAAGATTTGACTGATTTGAACTGAGATAAGATTTGGTTGGTTCAAACGGAAATGACAAAAAAGGAAAGAGAGGAGTTTTATTATGAGTAAAACAATGGTACAAAAAGAAGACGGACGTCTTTCCATCTGGAGGCGTTTGTGCTATGGTAGTGTAGATGCGGGCGGTATGTTTGCATTTTCTATGGTCAGTTCCTATCTGACAGTTTTTTATACGGATGTTGTCGGCCTGACCCCTTCTGTCATCAGCATCATTATGCTGATCGCAAGAATCTGGGACGGCATCAATGATCCTATGATGGGCGTTATTGCCGAAAAAACAAGGACGAAGTGGGGACGTTACCGTCCATACCTTCTGTTTGGCGCACCGATCCTCGGAATCTTTACCGTACTTGCGTTCACCCGCCCGGCATGGACCGGATTCGCTTCTGTTCTGTACTGCGGCATAACCTATATCCTCAGCGGAATGGCTTATACCGCCACCAATATTGCAGGTACCGCGTTGGCCAATGTCCTTTCCCGTGACAATCAGGAGCGTATGATCCTGATCTCGTTTCGGAGCGCGATGTCCACGATCGCGACATTGATCACCGGTGCGGCAACCATGCCGCTTGTCCTTCATTTTGGCGGCGGCAATCCTTCCAGCGCAAAGGGCTATTTCTGGGCGGTCGTGATCTTTGCCTGCGTTGGGACTGCCTTTTACTGGATCGCCTTTGCCGGAACCAGAGAGGTCATCACTCCCGATGATTCCGAAGCTTCCGAGCCTGTCCTGGAGAGCATGAAGCTCGCCTTCGGTGACGCAAATATCCGGAAGCTCCTGATCGGCTACCTTCTGTATATGTGCGGTGTGTTCTTTCGGCTCGGCGTGATGGTTTATTTCTTCCTCTATGTGGTGGAACAGCCCCTTTGGCTTTCCGCGGCCGCTACCGTAATGACAATTTCTATGGCTGCGCCTGCCCTGATCGCGCCTTTTTTGACCAGACGTTTTGAGAAAAAGCACCTGATGCTGGCTTTCCTGATCATCGGAGCGATCGGCGGCGCCCTCCTGTTTTTTGGCGGTCGGCTTTTAAATCTTCCTATAATCCTGGTCGGTACAGGGTTGTTCCATGGATGCGGCGGTGCGGTCGGCACCATTTCCTATGGCCTGATTGCTGAGATTGTAGATGATATGGAAGTCCGGACCGGCAGCCGTGCGGACGCGGTCGTGCTGTCTGTAACCTCCTTCTCCGTAAAGCTTGGAAATGCCCTTGCAGGTTCTGTTGGCGTGATCCTGCTCAGCGCTGTCGGCTACGTGGCAAATGAGGTACAGAGCGCATCTACGAAAATAGGGATGAATGTGATCATCAACCTGGTTCCCGCCCTCCTGTTTGTCCTGGCACTTATCCCCTTTGCCATGATCCGGATGAACCGGCAGAAGGCTGAAGAGAATCAGAGGATTCTGATGGAACGGCATGCCGGAAAAACAGAGGATGAGTAAATCTCAAATATGTACACGAAATGGAGGTATAAAATGAATTCCTACACTACAGCAAATTCAATCCGTGACATCTATAGCGAAAAAGCCATTGAGCCTTACTTAAAAATATTTTATTCCGAGGGCTTGATGCAATTTATCCCGGAGGAGCTGCGAAGCGTGCCATTAGAAGAAGTCGAGCAAAAACTGGTTTTTCCCTGGGGGCTTCCCTTCAATGCCCAGGATCTTTTGCATGCGGCCGCCCTGGCGCAGGATCTTGCATATGGCAGCGAGTATGAACTGATCCCGCTATGGCAGAGGGAGAGTAAGGATTATATCCCTGATGTGACAAAAAATGATGACTCCAGTGTATTTCTTATGCGGAAAAAATCGGTATCCAACCGTCTTCGTCCGGCAGCAGTGATCTGTCCGGGAGGCGGATATGAGACATTATCGTTTGATATGGAGGGAATTGCATTTGCGGAGAAGCTGGAAGAGCATGGATATGCAGCCTTTATTCTGAATTATCGTCTGGCTCCGAACCGGTATCCGGCTCAGCAGTATGATCTGATGCTTGCGGTTAAAATGATCCGGGCAAATGCAAAACGTTTTTGCATCGATCCAGGCCGGGTGCTTGCTATAGGCTCTTCCGCCGGAGGACACCTGTGTGCATCAACCGCGTATCTGTGCGGTGAACTTGAGCAGGGTCTGGAAAATGAGATAAAAATCCGGAACCTTCCTGCCGCACAGGAGTACTGCATGCATTAAGTAGTTACGAAGCCGTCTTTCTTTCCTCGCGCTTATTGTATCGCCATACCGAAATAATAGCAAGGGCTTTGCACAAAATAACACAATTGGAGCCTCATTTATCCATCAAGTTTTTATATAACATGGCTGCAATGGTTTCCATTGACACACATCCTATTGCGTATTACAATAAACCCATGATAAACAACAGGTACTCGTTTCACTTACGAGCCATGAAAAAAGAGGATATCCTATGGGGAAAAAATTTAATACAACAGGTACATGTATCCCTGCTTTGCATTATATGGCAGATACTACGGATATGATTGATCTGATCATTCATGATTATATTGAACAGGGAGAATATTTTACCATCAACCGGGCCCGGCAGTATGGAAAGACGACCACCCTGGAGCTTCTCTATCATCGGCTGAAGGAAAAATATATTGTGATCGATATCAGTTTCGAAGCTGCGGATGAATATTTCCGGTCATTAGGTTCGCTTGCAAAAGGGCTGATTATGGATATCTCGGAGTGTCTGCGTACACAGGGAGTCCCGGATGACTTATGCCAGGAATGGGAAGCCCCGGTTTCGGAAGAATTTCCGCTGCGCGGCTTCGGCCGGAAGATAACGGCTCTCTGCAGCAAAAGCAGCCGGGAAGTCATCCTGATCATTGATGAAGTGGATAAAAACGCAGACAATCAGATATTTCTCTCATTCCTTGGACTGCTGCGTGAAAAATATCTAAGACAAAAAAGCGGGAGAGACCACACTTTCAAATCCGTAATACTTGCAGGCGTGTACGATATAAAAAATTTGAAATTAAGATTACATGCGCCGGAACAGACTAAATATAACAGTCCATGGAACATTGCCGCGGACTTTACTGTAAATATGAGCCTTACGATAGAAGGAATCAGAGGAATGCTGTGGGAATATGAGCAGGATCACCATACCGGGATGGACATCCCGGACCTCAGCCGTCAGTTATATGATTATACATCCGGCTATCCATTTCTTGTATCCAGATTGTGCAAGCTCATCGATGAGCAGGTAGCCGGAAGCGATGAATATCCTGAAAAATCCTCCGCGTGGACAAAAGATGGCTTTCAGGCAGCGGTAAAAATCCTGTTAAATGAACCGAATACACTGTTTGATGATATGTGGAAAAAACTGGATGAGTATCCTGAGCTGTCCCATATGATCTATGTATTGCTGTTTACCGGAAAAAGTATTGCTTACAGCCCGCACAATCAGGCAATGGATATCGGCATCCGCTTTGGATTCATCAAATGTATCAAAGAACAGATGGCGGTTTCAAACAGAATTTTTGAGACAAGGCTGTATAATTATTATCTGGCAGAAGAAATGCTGCAGAGTAGTACCTATTCTGCGTCCGTCCGGATAAAGAATCAGTTTATCCATAAAAATGCTTTGGATATGAAGTTCATATTGACAAAATTTGTGGAACATTTTACGGATATTTATGCAGACAGCCCGGACAAGTTCGTAGAGGAAAATGGCCGCCGCCTGTTTTTGCTGTATCTGAAACCCATTATCAATGGAATCGGAAATTATTATATTGAATCCCGAACCAGAAGCATGGGGCGTACCGATGTGATCATAGATTATCTTGGACAGCAGTATATCCTGGAAATGAAGATCTATCACGGAAATGAATACAATCTGCGGGGTGAAAAGCAGTTGATTGGTTATCTGAATGATTATCATTTGCAAAAAGGTTATATGCTTAGTTTTAACTTCAATAAAAAGAAGCAGGTGGGTGTCCGCGAAGTCCATCTGGACGGAAAACTATTGATTGAGGCAATCGTATAAATCATTTTTTCATATCTCAGATTTCCTTATATTTGGAATAGCAACTGTATTGAAGTATAACAAACCGAGGGCAAATAAATGGTATTTGGGGAAATACACTATTCTAAACAGGCAGAAAAATTCTTAAAGAAATTAGATTCTACTACCAGAAATAGAATTCGGAATGCAATCCATAATCTCCCGGCAGGTGATGTTAAAAAACTGCAGGGGCGGAATGGCTACCGTCTGCGCGTCGGTGATTACAGGATCATTTTTGACACAGAAGGAAACATATTATATATCGAGCGCATAGGAAACCGTGGTCAAATCTATAAGGAGGCTTAATATTATGACAGCTGTAAAGGAAAGAATCATCGGTGCTGTCACTATGATGAACGATAGTGATGCCGAAAAATTTTGGAATATTATTTTAAAAAATTTTACCCCTTCCTGGGATAACATTGAAGAAGTAGAACCAGATGCGTTCGACTTGCAAATGCTGAAAGCTATTGAATCTGACCCTGAATGCCATCAATTCACTCCCGAAAACGAAATTGATTGGGAAAATTAGTTTTGGATTGCAATTGCAATAAGGAGTTGTAGGAAAATAACGGATACAGGTTGCACAGGATATTGCTTCGGATGTGCAGGTCAAAAAACGCAAGGCTACGTGGGCTACGTCGAGGCTTTTTGACCTGTGCAGCCGGAGCAATAGACAAGTCAAGATGTGTCAGTTATTTTCCTACAACTCCTAACCCGGACAAGCCGGAACCAAAATTTTGCCAAAATGCGCAAGATTTCGTTGTTAAGTGCCTAAGGGCAGGGCGTTTTTTGGAAGAACTCAAATCTGTAAACGGAAAAGGCAGTACAACGACATCGCCTTTTATAAGTCTTTCCATGCGTCATCCCCCTCTGCGCACATCCAATCTTTTGAGAGGCTTGGTTCGCTTAATAAGGAATTATTGATTTTATCGTCCTCATGTAGGACAAATTTTATAAAGGAAAGGATGATGTCTAATTTGTTTTCAGGTGCATGTGAGATTAGATCGTTGATTATTTGCTGTGTTGACATAATGTCCACCTCTTTTACTGGAACTGCTATCTCATCATTATTCTCATCGATATCATCCGGAATCTTATATTTTCCATTTGCAATCCCCAATGTCCTTTTCCGTCCATCTGCTGATAATAGCATGGAAAAAGGCATTAGGGGTGCCTCTTTAGCCATAACAAGCATCTCCTTTTTGGAATTCAATTATATTACAGCCGTCTTACTTTTTCAATAAAGGGGGCGTTCCCTAGTCGTCCCCCTTCCATATACACAATATACATACTGAAATAGCCGATACCGAGAGCCTGCGTTTCAGGCCGCACATTTACAAAACCTGTCTGTCAGCAAAATTCAAAAATCTCCGGCGCTTCTTTTGTACACGTTTTCCAAATTGGCTCCCCTGTGCCGTTGGGATCTCCGGTCTTCATAAAGTTCACCCAGCAGTCCAGCATCCGCGCGCTCAGTTCCCGGTCTCTTTCTTCCCACGGCCGCCAGCAGCGGTCCAATGTTCCGAACATATACCACAGTTCACTGGAATGCCATGCCCCGAAGTCATCGCCCGGCAGATTTCTTGTAAAATAATAGACATATGCCGGCTTTCTTCCCAGTTCCTCCAGCTTCTCGCTGAATGCGATACACCCCTGATACAGTTCGGAAAATTCCCCTTTTTCCACCATTTCCGGCGTGACAAGGATGTCATCCTTTGTGGTTCCCAGCATATAGGGAATATCCTTGATCCGTCCCGCATCCATCAGTGTATAGTAGCCATCCTCCAGCACATGGCCGTCCATCGTCGGTGTCAAAAACAGCCCTTTGGCGGCAGGCATTGCCTTTTCCATAAACGGTCCCATCGCCATGCGGATCTCCTCCGTACTCTTTGCCCGCAGTTCTTCCAGGCTTCCGGCATTCAAGACCTCGGCAAAGATTTCTCCGTATTGTTCCTGCTCTTTCAGCGGAATATCCCGGTGCAGCCCTCCGCCGTAAGAACCGCCGCTCTGCAAAATCGCCTTTGCAATCATATTGCCGGTCAGTTCCGTGGATACCAGTGTCTGTACACTCATGGCCCCCGCGCTTTGTCCGAATATGGTAATGTTGTCACGGTCGCCCCCGAAGGCTTCGATATTTTCGTATACCCATTTCAAAGCGGCGATCTGATCCAAAATGCCGTAATTCCCGGAAATATGCCCGTCATTTTCCTCTGTCAGCCAGGGATGCGCCAGAAAGCCGAAAATATTGCAGCGATATTCTACGCTGACGAGAATCACCCCCCGCTCACAGTATGCTTTTCCGTCAAATTCCAGTTCACTGCCAAATCCGCCGAGAAATGCTCCTCCATGAATCCAGAAGGCCACCGGCAGCTTCTCCGCATATCCGGTCTTTCCGGCTTCTTCGGATTGCTGTGACGCCGCGTGTCCGATTTTCTCTGCTCTGTCAGATTGCTGTGACGCCGCATGCTCCGGCACTTTCTTCGGCACCCAGATGTGCAGATACAGGCAGTCTTCACTCATCGGCCGTTGAAAATCCGGGTTGCTGTAAAAATCCTTGTCATAGGGCGGTGCCAGGTGACTCTCCTGCACACAGATATTCCGAAAATCAACCGCCTGATATACTCCGCCCCAGCTTTCCGGTTCCTGGGGAGCCTTCCAGCGCAGCTCCCCTACCGGCGGCTTCGCGTAAGGCACACCCCGGTATTCTACATAATCTCCTCTGTCCAGTCCTTCTAATTTCCCATACTTTGTCTTAACTGCCATACTTTTCTCCTACTTTTTCTTGGTTCGTATCTGCCCGGCGCCCTCACAGATACGGCCACAATGCTCATACGCTTTTCTCTGATCTGATAGTCTCGGTTTACCGGTATCCCCCGCAGATACGACCGCAATCCCATTTCGCACGGAAAGCACAGTAAATGCGCTTTCCTGTGCTGAGAAGTTTCCCTTGTTCTATGTCAATCATGCATTGATATATTTATCAAAATTCTTGATCCGATCCATCTGCTTGTCAAGCAGTTCCTTATTTGCCATGATCTTCGGCCCGCAGATCGCTCCAAAGCCCTGAATCTCTGTCGTGTGCTCTCTCAGCCCTGCGAAGGTTCCTCTTGCTCTCGCCTGCTGCGCCTCGGAAAATTCCACATGAAGCTGATCGCCGTCAATGGAAATCTTTCCTTCGATTCCGCAGATCGGACATTCAACCGTCGTGGTGCCGTTGACTGTCAGCAGATTCTGGTGGCATACCGGACAGGTTCCGTTTCCTTTCGGTCCATAATATTCTACATCCTTCGGGTCCATTTCATATGCTGCCGCAGTCCGCTTTCCGATCTCACGCATATGCCCGATCAGTTCTTCGCTCAGATACGGATTTCCGATCGTGCCCATGCTGTTCGCGTTGTAGTTTGCAACCACCTGCATCATCACCGGGAATCCGAACAGATGCAAGGTCGCTGTTCCCATGGAAGTCCAGTTGTCCGTGCTGGCCCCGCCCACGGATATGTAAGATACGGTACGTCTTCTCAGCCTCTCCTGTGGAAATGCGTCCGGATCGCCAGGCGCCTCGCCGTTTCTTCTCTTGTCCAGCACCCAGTTGATCGCCGATACGTCATGGCGGCAGGAAAACCGGTCAACCAGATTCTTGAACTGCCCCACCGGCTGCAGCACATATACCGGCGCCGCTACGATGATTGCATCCGCTTTGCGGATCTCATCCTCAACCATCTGGAAGTCATCCTTGATGACACAATTGTTGTCTTTTCCCTTTTCCAGCGCAGTGGAGCAGGCTCCGCAGCCGATACACCGGTCAATGGTCAGCCTCTGGGTATTGATGAATTTGATCTCCGCATCCGGAAATGCTTCCTTTGCTCCGTACAATGCTTCCTTTGTTAAAATGTCACTGTTCGCGTTTTTCTTGCCGAATGATAATCCTAATACTCTCATAAATATGTTCCATCCTTTCAACGTCTTTCGTTTATGATAATCGTATTATACAAGAAAATTAGGTTTTGTACCTTCCATATTCTGCTTTTTTTCCTGGCATAAAAATGACCTTTCCGTGAACAGACCTCCGTTCTGTTTTACAAAAAGGTCATTTTTATATGTTTTATTTTAACCTGCTGTCAAATAAGAGTACTCTCGGAAAGTAGGCAGGCATGCAGAAAATCGGCAGGCGATGGCAGAGCCGATCTGAAGAAAAAGTGTA
>VSNK01000205.1 GCA_009774255.1 Faecalicatena sp. | reverse complement strand
CAAATGCAAGGGCTCCAATTTTTGGGTCGGCGGCGGCCAGCTGACCATGATGATCCCGCCCCAGGTCATGGTAGTGCCCCAGTACATCATTCTGAAACGGCTGGGCCTGATCGATACGCGGGCGGCGTTGATCCTGCCCTGGTTTTTCGGAGGCGCATTTTTCATCTTCCTGATGGTCCAGTTCTTCCGGGGGATTCCCATCGAGCTGGACGAGGCGGCGGAGATCGACGGATGCGGAAAGCTGGCGATCCTGTTCCGGGTGCTGGTCCCGGTGGTAAAGCCGTCCCTTGTGACGGCATCCATCTTCGCGTTTTACTGGATCTGGCAGGATTTCTTCCAGCCGCTGATCTTTATGAGCAGTACGAATAAATTTACGATCTCGCTGGCATTGAATATGTATCTGGATCCGAACTCCTACAATAACTACGGCGGGCTGTTCGCAATGTCGGTGATCTCATTGCTTCCGGTCATTGTATTCTTTATCATATTCCAGAGATATCTGGTAGACGGGATCGCGATGGACGGGATCAAAGGGTAAATACTTTTCAAATTTAGATGGGTGGTAAGGCAGGATGTTCTTAAATTATAATACGAAAATTACGATGGAAACCAAATATGCGGATTCGAGTGCAGTCAGGCGGGCAGTGGAAAATCTGCGGAGAGACCTGAGAAAATCCTGCCTGGAACCCTGCCCGGAGGGTGCAAAGACACGCCGGGGCGGAAGCGGGACAGGGCCGGAAGAGTATGCTCCGGAATCTGCGGATGCGCCGCCGGAAATCCGGTTAACCGACGAGGAAACGGAGCCGGAGGGATATGTACTGGAATGCGCAGGCGGACGGCTGGAGATCCGTGCAGGCGACGCGCTGGGGTTTGTCTACGGCATTTACACGGTGAGCAGGGAAATTCTGGGGATTCAGGAGTTCTGGTTCTGGAATGATCAGGCCATCCCGCGGAAGGTGGGGTACGGAATCCCGGAACATTGGGTGCGCAGGTCGAAAAAGGCCGCCGTACGCTTCCGGGGATGGTTTATCAATGATGAGGTTCTGCTCCACACATGGAGCGTAAACAGCCGCCCGGAGGAGCCTTGGGAAATGGCTTTCGAGGCGCTGCTGCGCTGCGGAGGCAACCTGGTGATCCCGGGGACGGACCGCAATTCCATACGCTACCGGAATCTGGCGGCATCCATGGGGCTGTATATCACCCATCACCACGCGGAGCCCCTTGGAGCCGAGATGTTCGCCCGAGCCTATCCGAACCTGAATCCTTCCTATGAGGAGCAGAAGGAGAAGTATCACAGTCTCTGGCGGGGCGCAGTGGAGGAGCAAAAAGAAATCCCGGTGGTGTGGAACATCGGCTTCCGGGGACAGGGGGATTACCCCTTCTGGGAAAATGATCCCCGCTACCAGACCCAGGAATCCAGGGGAAAGCTGATGAGCCATCTGCTCCGTTTGCAGTATGAAATGGTTCGGGAAAAGCTGCCTGACGCGGTATGCTTCACCAACCTGTACGGGGAGACCATGGAGCTGTACCGGGACGGCTGTCTGGAGATCCCGGAGGATGTGATCAAGATCTGGGCGGACAATGGATTCGGCAAAATGGTGACCAGGCGGCAGGACAACCATAATCCCAGGATCTGCGCGCTGCCCCCGGAGGGCTGTCCGGGGACTCACGGCATTTATTACCATGTGTCCTTTTATGACCTGCAGGCGGCAAACCATATGACCATGCTCTCCAATTCCCCGGAGTTTGTAAGGGAAGAGCTGAGAGAGGTGCTGAGGCGGGGGATGAATGACTACTGGCTCATCAACTGCTCCAACATCAAGCCCCATGTGTATTTCCTGGATCTGATCGCGCGGCTCTGGGAGAACGGGGATGCGGACGTGGCAGAACACCGGGCGGACTATATGAGGAACTATTATGGGAAAGCCGATGCGGAACGGATTGCCGGGGTATTTGCAAAATATCCGGAATATGCCCAGCCCTATGGTGAGCATGAGGACGACCACGCGGGAGAACAATTTTCCAACCATGTGGCGAGAATCCTGATCTCCCAGTATATGCGGGATCGGGAGAGCCGCGCGGAGGAGCTGCTCTGGGCCACAAAGGCCGGTTCCCTGAAGGAGCAGGTTCTGTGGTATGAAAAGCTGTGCGCCAACGCGGAAAAGAACTATGAAGAATATCTGCTGGAGTGCGGGCGGATTGACGCGGAAATCGTGAAATACCATGCCCGGGAATTGTTTCGGGATTCCCTGATGCTGCAGGTACGGATTCATTTCCACTGTTTCACCGGGGCGTGGTATGTGTGTCAAAGTCTTCTGGCGGCGCTGGAAACGGATTATCAGAAAGGATTTTACTATGCCGGGAAGGCGAGGGAGCATTACCTGCGGGCCGACCAGTCCATGCGGGACCGGGAGCACGGAAAATGGAACGGCTTTTACGCTAATGAATGTCTGGCTGATATGAAGCAGACAGCGTGGGTGCTGGAAGGCCTGATGAGCTATGTGCGCAATCTGGGAGACGGACCTCATTATTACAAATGGCAGCGGGAATTTTTATATTCGGAGGAGGACCGGCGGGTGATGCTGGTCATGAATATGGAAAATCATCTGAAGGACGGGGAACTGTTCGCGCTGATGAAGGAACGGTTTGAGGAGTAAGGGGAAGAACGAAACAATGGGTGGACAGAGGAAAATCCATGGTTATTCATGCAATGATGTATTGGATTTAGGAACTACAGGAAAGTGAGAGAGGTGAAGGCTATGGGACAATTATTTGCAATGGATGGAAAGGTGTTTGGTTTTCTGAGCAGGACGGCGGACCTGGTGTTGCTGAACCTGCTGTGGATCTTGTTCAGCCTGCCGGTGGTGACGCTCGGGGCATCCACGACGGCGTTGTACACGGTGCTGCTGAAAATGGCAAGGAATGAGGAGTCCTATATTTTTTCAGGCTTTGTCAGGGCCTTTCGGGCAAATTTCAAACAGTCCACCGTAATCTGGTGCGGCATGGCAGCCGCGGCGGTACTCCTCCATTTTGACTTTTACTATATCGGACATGTGACATTTCACGGCTCTAAGCTCCTTTTCATGGCATTTCTGCTCATTGCGTTTCTGCTGGCGGCAGGGATGAGTTATGTATTTCCGATACTGGCATTTTTTGAGAACAGTACGAAGAAGGCCGTGAAAAATGCGCTCCTTATGGCGGCTGCATATCTCCCTTATACGATACTGATCCTCGGGGTCAACGCCTGCCCGCTGCTGATCCTTGGGGCGGGAAATCTGGTGGCTGCGGCTTATCTGGATGTGGCGGTCGGGTTTGCGCTGGCGGGTTATGTGAATGCGCATTTGTTTCGGAGGATTTTTGATAAAGTGTCGGGGACAGCAGAAAAATGAGAAGGTCAAACTCCAAAAAATCTGAGACAGGAGCTGAGGCGGATTGTCTGTGAAGCAGATGGACGGAGGACTGCTGTTCCGGCAGGAATGGAAGGAAGCGGCATGAACAGGCAGGAATGGGAGAAAATAAAGTCTTTGAAGGGCAAAAAGCGGCTGGAATATCTGTGGATGTATTACAGGCCGGTTCTTTATGTGCTGGCGGTGCTGATCCTGATCTGCGGCACTCTTTGGACTGCCGTGGGGAATCTGCGGAAGGAAACGCTGCTGTCCGTAGTGATCGTGGACGCGGACAGGCAGGCTGCGGAGCGGTTTGATAAGCTGGAAGCGGCGCTGCTGGAACGGCTGGGGACGGGGAGCCGAAAGGAAGAAGTTTCCCTTGACCTGTCGGCCGTATCCCGGGAGGAGGACGACTCTATGATGAATATGGCGATGAAGCTCTCCGTTGCGGAAGACAATGACGCGGTCATTCTGGATGAAAAGACCTGGGAAAGATTCCGGGGGCAGAATATATTTGCGGACTGGGAAGACGTGCTGGGAGACGATTATCCGGATTATCAGGAGTATGTTACAGGGAAGGACAGGCTGCTGCTTTCCGGGGCGAACGCCTGGGAGGAAGGCGGGTATGTCCGGTATTCCCCGGCGTATCTGTGCGTGCTGGAAAAATCGGAGAGAAAGGACAGGGTAAAGGCGTTTGCGGAGTATTGGATCGGACAGCTCCTTTCCCCGCAGTCCGGAGCGATATATTTTAAAGATGGCCGAAGCTCCTTGCGGGCGTGAAAAAGACCAGCCAAAATGGCTGGTCTTTTTTGGTAGAAAGATAGAAGGGAGTGTAATTTTACGGATGTTTATGCGGATAGTACGGATGTGTTCAGGGAAGAGAATGGCCGCCGTCTTTTTTTGCTCTATTTAAAACCGATTATCAATGGCCGCGGAAATTATTATATAGAAGCACAGACCAGAAATCAACGCAGGACAGATGTGGTTATTGATTATATGGGACGGCAAAATGTTGTAGAAATGAAGATCTGGAGAGGTGAGGAATATAATCGAAGGGGCGAAGAACAGCTTTTTGATTATCTGGAATATTATCATTTGGATAGAGGTTATTTGCTGAGTTTTAATTTTAATAAAAAGAAGCAGATTGGCGTAAAAGAAATCCAGTATAAAGGAAAGACGATTTTAGAAGTTGTGGTATGATAACCCAAACTATGCTATTGCATTCAAAAATCATACAAAAAAACAAGTTTTTTGGTCAGGTTGCGGACGTAGTCTGCCGTATGCTATAATGTAAGCGGTGTATATAGAATGAGTCAGAAGGAGGGGGGACCTTTGAAGGAAGTAAATATTCCTGTTGGTACGTCAGATTTTTTTGAAATCAGACTGGAAAATTATTACTTTATTGATAAGTCGGGACTGATCAAAAACCTGCTGAGATCGAAAGGAACAAAAGTGACCCTGATCACCCGTCCGCGGCGGTTTGGAAAAACACTTTGCATGAGCATGCTGTCAGAATTTTTCGATATTCGAAAAAGAAGCCGGGAACTGTTTGCGGGGCTTTCTATTATGAAGGAAAAAGAACTCTGCGGACAATGGATGAATCAGTATCCGGTATTATTTCTGTCATTTAAAAGTGTGGACGGATTGGATTTCGCCGGCGCGTATGCACAGCTTGTTTCCGTGGTCGCGGAATTGTATAAAAGCCATTATTACCTGATGGAAAGCGAGCAGATCTATCCGCCGGATAAAAAGAAGTTTTACAGGATTTCGGAGGAACAGGCAGATTTAAAGGATATCAAAAACAGTTTACAGAAGCTGACGCAGCTTATGAAGATATACTATGGAAAACCAGTGATCCTGCTGATCGACGAGTATGATGTCCCTCTGGCAAAAGCAAGTGAAAAGGGGTATTATCCTGAAATGATGGATGTTGTGAGGGGGATCCTGCAGGCTGTGAAAGACAATGACGCGTTAAAATTTGCGGTGGTCACGGGATGCCTGCGGATTGCGAAGGAGAGTATTTTCACCGGCACGAACAATTTTGTATCAGATACGATTTCAGATACCCGGTTAAATGAATTTTTCGGCTTTACGCAGGCTGAGGTTGACAGACTGCTTGAGGATACCGGACTGGCCTCATACGGCGCGCAGATGAAAGAATGGTATGACGGCTATCATTTTGGGGATTTTGACGTTTATTGTCCATGGGACGTTATGAACCATGTGCAGAACCTGATTTTAAATGAAGCTTCAGAACCGAAAAACTTCTGGGAAAATACAAGCGATAATGGGATTATACGCGCCTTTTTGAAACGAACGGATTTTGATGTAAGTGATAAATTTGAGAGGCTGCTTGCGGGAGGGTATATAAAGGAAACCTTAGAGGAAAATCTTACGTATGATATGCTGGAAGGATCGGAAGAAAATCTGTGGAGTCTGCTGTATTTTACAGGATACCTTACGAGAGCGCGTTCGGAAGAAATCCCGGGTTCACGATTGCTGCCTGATCAGCATGCGCTCAAAATCCCTAATACGGAGGTTATGGGGATTTTTAAGAAAAGTGTGAAGGCATGGTTTGCTGAGGCCGCGGCGGAAAAAGACCGGAAAGAACTGTTTGGCGCATTGTGGGATGGCGATGAGGATAGGCTGACTGCATTCATTTCGGATCTTTTGTTTGAGACGATCAGCTACAATGATTACGCGGAGAGCTTTTACCATGCGTTTTTGACAGGATTGTTTTCCAATGCAGGCTACCGTGTAGAATCAAACTATGAGAACGGGCTGGGGCGTTCCGATCTTGTAGTAAAAGACAGGAAAGGGCGCAAGGCGGCTGTGGTGGAAGCGAAGAGGACAGATTCTGAGAATTTGCTGGAGAAGAAATGCGAAGAGGCGCTTGCGCAGATTGAAGAGAAGCAGTACGCAAGAAAGGTGGAACTGGATGGTTTCAACAAGGTTGTCAGACTGGGAATTGCTTTTTTTCAAAAAAAATGTCTGGTAAGAAAAGGATAAATTGTTGAGAATGTAGAGAGAAGGAAAAAACGGAATAAAAAATAAGGAATAAGAGAACGGAACTTGCCACCGCGACGATGAACTGCTGAAACGGGGTGTGGGGAGTAATCCCCACATCTACTCGACATTGGGCTAAGGAGTTGTAGAAAAATAACTGACACATCTTGGCTTGTCTATTTCTCCGGCTGCACAGGCCAAAAAGCCTCGACGTAGTCCACTACGCCTGCGTTTTTTGGCCTGCACATCCGAAGAAATATCCTGCGCAATCTGTATCAGTTATTTTTCTACAACTCCTAATGCCCGAAATACTTTTTCAAGGTCTCCCGGACAGCTCCTTTTCCCGCGGACAGCTCTGTAAAATACCCGCATACTTTCTTAGCCAGCCCGGCCCGGTACAAGTTGACGCCAAATAAATCCTCACGTTCCATGATCGGACGGATGGCGTCCTCCACATCCTGGCTGCCCGGAGCGATGCCTTCCAGATATGGCCGAAGCTCTCCCAAAAGCGGATCCGGGCTTAGGGCAAACGGTTCCCAGTTGTCATCTACACCCATCAGATAGCGCAGCCATCCGGCAAACACGAAAGGAATCCCTTTCAGGTCATCCACGTTCCGTGTCTCATCCGCCTCATAGGCTTTGACAGTCTCGCCAAACCGGATCGGCAGCTTCTGCGATGTATCCGTGGCAATCCTCTGCGGCGTATCCGGCATAAACGGATTCGTCACCCGGACTTTTAACACCGTATCGATAAATTCTTTCGGATCCAGGATCCCCGGATCTGTCACGACCGGAAGCCCTTCCGCATAGCCGACGGTCTCCACCAGCTTTTTCAGCTCCGGATCGTTCATTTCCTCCGAAATCTTTTCGTACCCGAGCAGGCATCCGAAAACGGCAAGGCAGGTATGCAGGGGATTTAAGCAGGTGCAGACTTTCATTTTTTCGACCTTATCCACGGTTTCGCGCTCCGTAAAGATCAGCCCCCCGACGGTCAGATCCGGCCTGCCGTTGGGAAAATCATCTTCAATGACCAGATACTCGGTTTCCTCCGCATTGACAAAGGGCGCCACATACGTATTCTTGGAAGTGACAGCCGGCTCCAGGCCTTCTACGCCGTCCGCTCTGAGAATCGCTTCCACGGATGCGTCCGGCCTTGGCGTAATCTTGTCGATCATGCTCCATGTAAACGATACCTTCGCAGAATGAATGTATTCCGCAAATCCTTTTTCCGCTTTTCCGTTTTCTTCCCATGCCTTTGCAAAAGCCGCCACCGCTTCGTACAGCTTGTCGCCGTTATGGGAACAGTTATCCGTACTTACCATGGCAAGCGGCTGTTTCCCGGACAGGTATCTTGCGTACAACAGGGACGCCACTTTTCCCATATAGCTTACCGGCTTCCCCGGCCCGCCGCAAAAGTCCGCCGCCACATCCGCCAGAGTCTCGCCCTTTCCGTTTACAAGAGAATAGCCCTTTTCCGTGATGGTAAAGGTGGCCATCTGGAGGGATTCTTTTGTAAAAATCTCCTTCAGCCGCTGATAAGTCCCGTCATCCGAGGAATCCAGCGGAAGCGCTTCTGCGACACTTGCCACCACCGTCTTCTCAATGGTCCCGTCTGATTTGAGTGTGGCCAGGATTCCCAGATTATCATGTTCCGCATACATTTTTTCGATGATCTCATAATCATAGCCTTCCGCTACGATCAGCCCTTTGTCAAGTGTTCCTTCATTCAGCAGGTTCTGGACCACATTGGCATGAAAAGCCCGAAACAGATTACCCGCCCCAAAATGGATCCAAAAGGGAGCTTCCTTCGTTTTTTTCACCATCTCTTCCACATCATATAAAGGAAGATGATACCCTTTTTCTTCCCACTGCTTCCTACTCTGTAAACCTTCTAAAGATAATTTCATTGATTTCCTCCTCGTATAAACCCAATTTTATGAGTGTGCCGCGCAGCCTTTTTCTATGGCCTCCCAAAGTCCGTTCAGATAAGCGGCCCCCAGCGCGCGGTCATACAGCCCGTAGCCCGGCATTGCCTGCTCGCCCCAGATCATTCTTCCATGATCCGGACGGATGATTCCTGTAAATCCTGTCTGATAAAGTGTCTTTACGATCTGGTACATATCCATGGAGCCGTCCGCGGACAGATGGGCGGCTTCTTCAAAATCACCCTTCTGATTATATCTTAAATTCCGGATATGTGCAAAAGGAATTCTTCCGGCAGCCGCGCGGATGATTTCATGGATATCATTTTCGGGGTTAGAACCAAGGGAACCGGTACACAGCGTAATCCCGTTATAAGGCTTGTCCACTGCTTTCAGCAGCCGTACAATCTGCTCTTTTCCCGTAATAATCCTGGACAGGCCGAAGATCGGCCATGCGGGATCATCCGGATGAATGCCCATGCTGATGCCGTATTTTTCACAGACCGGCCCGATCGCTTCCAGAAAGTAAACCAGATTGGCAAACAGTTTTTCCTCGTCCACATCCTGGTATGCTTCAAATAGCTCCTCCAGCCTGTCCAGCCGCTCCGGCTCCCATCCCGGCATACTATAGCCCTCGGACATCCGGGCCATGGACTCGCGCATATGAGCCGGATCGATTTTGTCGATGATCTCCTGGTTATAAGCGAGCACCGTTGAGCCGTCCGCGCGCTTTCTGGCCAGTTCGGTCCTTGTCCAGTCAAAAACCGGCATAAAATTATAGCAGACCATATGGATTCCCGCTTCACCCAGATAGGTTAAGGTCGTGATATATTTTTCAATATGTTCGTCCCGTTTCTCCGTCCCGATCTTGATTTCATCCGAAACATTGACAGATTCGATCCCCTTTACCAGCAGACCCTGTGCTTCCACGATCTGCTTTAATTCACGGATCTCGTCCTTCTCCCAGACCTCTCCCGGCTGCTTTCCCATCAGAGAGGTCACTACGCCTGTCACCCCGGGAATCTGCCGGATCTGCTCCAGGCTTACCTTGTCATAGCCCGGCCCATACCACCTTAATGTCATTTCCATGTTTTTTCTCCTCCTTGAAATATGTTGCTGTAAATGCTATCGTTTCATAACTCGTTACGGCGAATGAAACCTGCCGCGAGTACCGCGCCAGCCGCAGGGAGGCATAGTTCCTCATGCGGCTGCGCGCGTTCTGCCATCCCTTGTGAAGCGTTCGAATGTCCATAACGGGATGCCCCTGGGTATGTTGCGTGAAACGCTACGATGCCGCTCCGTATACCAGATTTGGCAGCAGCAGGATGATATCCGGGAAAAATACGACGAAAAGCAGCGTCGCGAGGATTGCGATAAACAGCGGGACCGAATATCTGGTTGTCTCTTCCACCGTGCAGCCCATGATATTGGAACAGGTATACAGCGCAACTCCTACCGGCGGCGTAGAACAGCCCATGGTCACGACCGTCATCATGATGATGCCGAAGTGGACAGGGTCAATTCCAAACTGCTTGATCACCGGCATTAAAATCGGCGTCACGATCAGAGTAATTACGGTTGTTTCCATGAACATTCCAAATGCTGTCAGCATAAGGATGATCAGAAGCAGCATGATGTACTTGTTGCTGGTCAGCCCGACCAGGACATCGGCCAGCGTCTTCGGAAGCTGGTCCCATACTACGCCGTAACTGAAAATTCCGGAAAACGCCAGGATCATCGTGATCACCGAGAGATCCTTTACGCTGTCAATGACGCATTCCTTAAAGCTCTGCATATCCAGCTCCCGATAGATAAAAATTCCGACAACCAAAGCGTAAAATACCGCAAAAGCACCGGATTCTGAAGGAGTCATAACACCCAGGCGGATCAGGACGATCAAAAGAACCGGAAACAATAAGGCCCAGATACTTTCTATACATGCCTTCCCAAT
Organism: Faecalicatena sp.; assembly: GCA_009774255.1. GTDB lineage: Bacteria > Bacillota > Clostridia > Lachnospirales > Lachnospiraceae > Schaedlerella. The sequence continues at coordinate 163 of VSNK01000205.1, read as the reverse complement.
CTCTTTTAACGAGGAAGGCTTTTCATGATCCGGCTTGTATCCATAATGGCGGGCAGACCAAGAAGTGGCCGCCATCATCAGCGCGCACATGACAAAGCCCGGAAGAAAACCGGCAACAAACAGCCTTCCGATGGACACTTCTCCCACGGTTCCATATAAAATC